>JBOHUQ010000070.1:0-66805 GCA_050734495.1 Candidatus Dormibacteraceae bacterium | reverse complement strand
GGTACCGCCTACGGGCCGTTTTTGGCGCCCGCGGCCGCGCGGAGTCAGAGGCCGACGCATCCCCCTCGGCGCCGCAGTTCGCCTCAGCCCGTCCTTTCTGAAGGCCGTTTCTCGGCCGGGTCTCTAGGTGAACTTTATCTAGGCCGCCCGGTCGACTCGATCGCTCGATCAATGGCCTGCCAGGTCAGGGTGGCGCCACGGGCCCAGCTGAATTGGGCCGCGCGCAGGATGCCACGCCTTTTCAGGTCGGCGGCGAGGTCGGTGTCGCCCACCAGCCGCTCGAGAGCCTTTCGCCACGCGTCCGGTTGGTCCGCCGGCACCACGAGGCCGGCGCCGTCCACCACCTCGGGAAGGCTCGCGCGGTCGGAAACCACGACGGGCGTTCCGCAAGCCATCGCCTCCAGGGGCGGCAGGCCGAAGCCCTCGTACCACGCCGGGTGCGCGAGGACCCGCGCGAGGTTGTAGACCGCCGGCAGGTCTGCCGGGTCGAGGCCGTCCACGTGATGCAGTTTCGGGCCCATGCGCTCCATGCGCTCGCGGATCGGCTCGTAGAGCCAGCCCCAGGCGCCGACTATGACCAGGTCTGGGCGGTCGCGCATCATCGCCCAGGCCTCGAGCAGGGTTTCGAGGTTCTTGCGTGGCTCGATGGTTCCGACGAACAGGATGAATCGCTCGGGCAGCTTCAGCCGCGCACGAGCCGCGGCGAGGTCCTCGGCGCTCATCGGAGAAAAGCTCGCGGCGACGCCATGGGGCACGACCTCGACTCTCGATCGCGGTATGCCGAAAACGTCGACCACGTCCCGCGCGGTGTTCTCGGAGACCGCGATCACGACGTCGGCTCGCAGCACGGACCGCGGCACCACGTAGCGGGTGCTCAGCGGCTGCCGGCCCGGAAACCAGCCGGAGTTGCGGTAGATGGCGAGGTCGTGCACGGTGATCACGGACGGGCACCCGACATCGCCGAGCGGAAGCACGCCAGCGGGGCCGAAGTAGGCATCGGGCTTCAGCTGCCGGATGAGAGCAGGCCACTGCATATGACGGCCGATGAGCCGCGTGCGAGGCATCGGGCGGTAGCCGGCGTCCGGCACATGTGCGAATCCGCCGGGCGGACCGAAAACAGTCATCTGGCTGTCGGGCCGGTCGACGTGCATGGCATGGAGGATCTGCGTCGTGTAGACGCCCACGCCCGCGCGAGGCCGTGCCAGGCCGGAACCGTCAACGACCAGCTTCTGTCCGATCAAGTGCCTGTCAGGCGCATCACCTGAGGTAGGACTGGTTGCGCTTGAGGACCTCGAAATTGTCGAGCGCGAGTCCGGTACCCCGGACCACGGTGGTCTGGGGGTCGTCCGTCACGATCGCGGGCAAGCCCGTGTGCATCGCGATGTAGCGGTCGAGCCCGCGCAGCAGCGCCCCTCCGCCCGACAGCACGATGCCCCGGTCGAAGATGTCCGCGGCAAGCTCGGGCGGGGTCTCCTCGAGCACATCGCGCACCGCCCCGACGATCAGGCGCAGCGGCTCCTGGATCGCCTCTGTCACGTCATTCGAAGTGACCTCCACGTTCTTGGGCAGGCCCGAGACCAGGTCGCGCCCGCGCGCCTCGGTCACCAGGGGATCCTTTATCAGCACGGCCGAGCCGACGGCGATTTTCAACTCCTCGGCCGTGCGCTCGCCGATCAGCAGGCTGTGCCGTCGCTTCATGAAGGTTGTGATCGCGTCGTCGAGGCGGTTCCCACCCACCCGTATCGAGTGGGCCACGACCATGCCCGAAAGCGAGATCACCGCGATCTCGGTGGTGCCACCACCGACGTCGCAGATCGCGTTCCCGCGCGGTTCCGAGATCGGAAGTCCCGCGCCGATCGCGGCGGCCAGCGGCTCGTCGATCAGCCACGCCTGCCGGGCGCCGGCCGAGATCGCGGCCTCCGTGACCGCCCGTCGCTCGACCGAGGTCACGCCCGACGGGACGCAGATCATGATCTCGGGCTTGAAGATCCGCTGGCGGCCCTGGACCCGGCCGATGAAGTGGTGCAGCATGCCTTCGGTCACGACGAAGTCCGCGATCACCCCTTCGCGCATCGGGCGAACGATCTGGATCGTGTCGGGCGCGCGGCCCACCATCTCGAAAGCGTCTTTGCCGACGGCGAGGATGCGCGTGCCGTCGCGGTTTACGGCCACCAGCGACGGCTCGTTGATCACGATCCCCTCACCCTTGACGTAGATGAGGACCGTCGACGTGCCGAGGTCGATCCCGATCTTCTTGGAGAGCACCTACTCGTATGTGGTCTCGGTTGTGCCCGGCTCGTCATCGAGCGTGACCGACTCGATGAGCGCCCCGACGGATGCGAGCTTGCCGGCCATGTCCTCGTATCCCCGCTCGACGTGCCAGGAGTTGCGGAGCACGCTCCTCCCCTCGGCGCACAGCGCGGCGATGACGAGCGCGGCCCCGGAACGGATGTCCGGGATGGCAACGTCCGTGCCATGCAGTCTGCACGGGCCATGGACCACTGCGTGGAGCCGTCCCTCGACCGTGATGCCGGCGCCCATCTTGGCGAGCTGAGCCACGTGCTGAAAGCGATTCTCGTGGACGTACTCCGAGATGACCGTCGTGCCATCGGCCTGAGTCATCAACGCCATGTACTGCGCCTGCAGGTCGGTCGGAAAGCCGGGAAACGTCCACGTCGACATGTCGTTGGACCTCAGCCGCGTCTTCGGCTGGCGTCCGACTCGAAACCAACCGCTGCCCGCGTCGATGTGAGCGCCCGCCTGCTCGAGCTTGAGCAAGACCATGTTGAGGTCTTCCGGCCGGCTGCACTCGAGGCGCACCTCGCCCCCGGTTGCCGCCACCGCCAGGGCGTAGGTCCCCGCCTCCAGGTAGTCCGCAATGACCGTGTGCTCCGCGCCTCCGAGCTCCCGCACCCCATCGACCACCAGCCGCTCTGAACCGATGCCTTCGATCCGCGCCCCCATCTTGACCAGCAGCCCGCAGAGATCCTGGACGTGTGGCTCGCGCGCGGCGTTGAAGATCTCGGTGCGGCCTTCCGCGAGAACGGCCGCCAGCAAGATGTTCTCCGTGCCGGTGACGGTGGGCAGATCGAAGACGATCCGCTGGCCTCGCAGCCGAGCCGCCTCGGCGATGATCTCCGTGTCCGTCTCCGTGACCTGGGCGCCCATCTGCCGCAACCCGCGAAGATGCTGCTCGACGCGTCGTGCTCCGATGTCATCGCCACCCGGTCGTGGGAGGCGGGCTCGACCGAACCGCCCCAGAAGTGCGCCGAGCAGCAGGATGGTTGCCCGCATGCGCCGGCCGAGTCCGGCGGGCACGTCGCTTGCCTGCGCCCCGGCCATGTTCAAGCGCACCGTTCCCTCGCCATCGGTGGCTCCGCCAAGGCCGGTCAGGATCTCGGCCATCACATACGTGTCGCGCACCCTGGGCACGTTGCTCAACGTGACGGTGTCCTTCGTCAGCAGCGCCGCGGCCATCTCTGGCAGCGCTGCGTTCTTGGAGCCGCTGATGCATATGCTGCCGGCCAGCTGCACGCCGCCATCGATGCGCAGCGCGCGCTGCTCCTGGTCGCCCATTTTTCGGAGTTTAGCCGCGGCGCATCCGGGCGAGTCGAAGGCGGGCTTCCGCCATCGCCAGGGCGTTCTGGAACTCGACCTCTTCGGCGGTCGTGAGGGTTCCGGCGAGCTTCTCCTGAGCTCGGCGGCGTGCTCCCTCCGCCCGTTCTACCGAGATCTCGTCGGCGTGCTCGGCGATGTCCGCGAGTACGGTCACGCGGTCGGGCAGCACCTCGAGGAAGCCACCACCGACGAACAGGACCTGCTCAGGTCCTCCGTAAACCTCTTGAATCCTCAACGGCCCTGGCTCGAGGATCGTCATGAGCGGCGCGTGGCGCGCCAGCACGCCGAGCTCCCCATCCGCGCCATTGGCGATCATGAACTCAACGTCGCCCTCGAAGAGAGATCGCTCAACGCTGACGACCCGAAGCGGGTACTTCAAGCTATCTCCCTTCCTCCGCAGGGGGAAGGTGGCCCGTCGCGCAGCGACCGGTCGGATGGGGGGAGGTGGAATTCAGCTTCATCTAGGACGAAGAATGCTTCTTCATCTCTTCGCCCTGCTCGCGGGCCTCGTCGATGGTGCCCACCATGTAGAACGCCTGCTCCGGCAGGTCGTCGTGCTTGCCGTCCAGGATCTCTTTGAATCCGCGGACCGTCTCCCGGATGGGAACCGACTTGCCTTCCCGTCCGGTGAAACGCTGGGCGACGTTGAAGGGTTGCGAGAGGAAGCGCTGGATCTTGCGCGCCCGCGACACGGCTTGTTTGTCGTCCTCTGAGAGCTCCTCCATGCCCAGGATGGCGATGATGTCCTGCAGATCCTTGTAGCGCTGCATCGTCTTCTTCACGCCCTGGGCCGTGTCGTAGTGATCCTGCCCGACGATCGAGGGTTCGACAAACCGGCTCGACGATCCAAGCGGATCGATGGCCGGGTAGATCCCGATCTCCACCAGCGACCGCTCGAGGCGCACGGTCGCGCCCAGGTGGGCGAACACGGTCTGGATCGCGGGGTCGGTGTAGTCGTCGGCCGGGACGTAGACGGCCTGGACCGAGGTGATGGAGCCCTTGCTCGTCGACGTGATGCGCTCCTGCAACTCGCCCATCTCGGTCGCGAGGGTGGGCTGGTACCCGACGGCCGAAGGCATGCGGCCGAGCAGCGCCGACACTTCCGAGCCGGCGAGCAGGTAACGAAAGATGTTGTCGATGAACAGCAGCGTGTCCGCGCCCTCCGCGTCGCGGAAGTACTCCGCCATCGTCAACCCGGTCAGGCCGACGCGCGCACGGGCGCCGGGCGGCTCGTTCATCTGGCCGAATACCAGGGCGGTCTGCGGGAGCACACCCGCGTCCTGCATCTCGTGATACATGTCGTTGCCTTCGCGCGTGCGCTCGCCCACGCCCGCGAAAACCGAGCGCCCCTTGTGCTGGTAGGCGATGTTGCGGATCAGCTCCTGGACGATCACGGTCTTGCCGGTCCCGGCGCCACCGAACAGGCCGATCTTCGAGCCCTTCGCGAAAGTGCAGATGAGGTCGATGACCTTGATCCCGGTCTCGAGGATCTCCACCTTGGCCTGCTGCTCCGACACCGGCGGTGCCGGCCGGTGGATGGGCCAGCGCGTGACGCCCTCGGGCGAAGGCTCGTCGTCGATCGGGGCGCCGATCACGTTGAACATGCGACCAAGGGTCTCCACACCGACGGGCACTGAGATGGGGCTGCCTGTCGCATGCACCGGGTCGCCGCGGCGGAAGCCGTCGGTGGCGTCCATCGCGATGGTGCGAACCGTGTTGTCACCGATTGCCCCTTCGACCTCGAGCACGACCACGCGGCCGTCCTGGGTCTTGACTTCCAGCGCCTCGAAAAGCTCCGGCTGCTCGCCGGGCGGAAACTCGACGTCGACCACGGCGCCGATGACCTGGCTGACGTGACCGTCCCTGGTCTTCTTCTTGTCTGACTTCACTGCATGTTTGGTCTTCGCCATGTGTTTGCCCCCTAACTCGACGCCCGCATTGCTTCGGCGCCGCTAACGATCTCCATCAGCTCAGTCGTGATGCCGGCCTGGCGCACCTTGTTCGCGAACAGCGTGAGCGCGTCGATCAGGTCGCCGGCGGCGTTGGTCGCGTTCTGCATCGCGATCATCTTGGCCGAGTACTCGCTGGCCTTGTTCTCCAGCACCGCCTGGAAGACCTGCGTCTCCACGTAACGGGGAAGCAGCCCGTCCAGCACCGATTCCGGGTCAGGCTCGTAGATGTAGTCGGCCCTCGGGCCCCTGCCTTCGCTCTCACGATGAGGAATCTCGGCCGGGATGAGCACGGTGACCCTGGGTTCCTGCGTCATCGTGGAGATCCATTTCGAGTAGCACAGCAGCACCGCGTCGACGTTGCCTCTCGCGTACTCCTCGAGCGCGACGCTGATCGCGGGCAGCACCTCCGCCACCGTCGGACGGTCGGAGATCCCACTCACCTCGGCGATCACGTCGCGGCGGTAACGGAGCAGAAAGTCGCGGCCCTTGCGTCCGATGGTCACGTACCGCTGGCCCTCGGTGTGGTGCTCGTTCATGTAGCGTGTGGCGGCGCGGAGGTTGTTCACGTTGATCGCTCCGGCCAGGCCCTTGTCCGTTGTCACGAGGATCATCACCGCTCGCTTGCCCTCACGCCGGACCAGGAATGGATGCTTGTACTCGGTGGCGCGCTCGCTCACCGTCTGCAATACCTCGAGCATCTTCTCCGAGTAGGGTCGCGTGGCCTGCACGGCTGCCTGCGCCTTGCGCAATCGAGTCGCCGCGACGACCTGCATCGCCTTGGTGATCTTCTGCGTATTCCGGATCGAGTCGATCCGCCGGACGATGTCCCTGAATGCAGGCAATTACTTCTTCTTCTTGGGGGCGGGCTTGTCCGGTTCCGGCGCCGGAGGCTCGGCTTTGCCACCTGGGTCAGGCGTGTCCTGGTAGCCCTCGACCCCGAACTGGTGATTGAAGGTCGAGATCGCGGCTTTCAGGCGCTCGAACAGCCTGTCGTCGAGCGCCTTCTCCTTTTCGATCGTCGAAAGCAGGTCGGGCCGCTCGCTCTTGAGGAAGCGCACGAAGCCCGCCTCCCACTCGCGGACTCGCGCGACCGGGACCTTGTCGATGAACCCCTGTGTGCCCGCGTAGAGCACCGATACCTGCTCGGCGAGCGGAACCGGCTGGTACTTGTCCTGCTTGAGCAGCTCGGTGAGGCGCGCGCCGCGCTCCAGCTGGTTCCGGGTTGCGGTGTCGAGGTCGGAGGCAAACTGTGCGAACGCGGCCAGCTCGCGGTACTGGGCGAGGTCCAGGCGCAGCTGGCCCGCGACCTGCCGCATGGCCTTGGTCTGCGCGTCGCCGCCGACACGGGAGACGCTGATGCCCACGTTGAGCGCCGGGCGCTGGCCTGCGTTGAAGAGGTCGGACTGCAGGTAGATCTGGCCGTCTGTGATCGAGATCACATTCGTGGGAATGAACGCCGAAACGTCGTTCGCCTGGGTTTCGATGACGGGCAGCGCGGTCAGCGACCCGCCGCCGTGGGCCGGGCTCATCTTCGCCGCGCGCTCCAGCAGACGCGAGTGGAGGTAGAACACGTCGCCCGGGTAGGCCTCGCGGCCGGGCGGGCGGCGCAGGTTCAAGGAGAGCTCGCGGTACGCCCACGCCTGCTTGGTCAGATCGTCGTAGCAGCACAGGACCTCTTTGCCCTGCTCCATGAAGTACTCTCCCATCGCGCAGCCCGCATACGGTGCGATGAAGTTGAGCGACGCGGCGTCGGAGGCGGTGGCGGCGACGATGATCGTGTAGTCCATCGCACCGTTTTCCTCGAGCGTGGCGGTGGCTCGTGCGATCGACGCGGCGTTCTGCCCAATCGCCACGTAGACGCAGATGAGGTCCTGGCCCTTCTGGTTGATGATCGTGTCGAGCAGGACGGTCGTCTTTCCGGTGAACCGGTCGCCGATGATCAGCTCGCGCTGACCACGGCCGATCGGGATCATCGCGTCAATCGCCTTGATTCCAGTTTGCACGGGGCTGTCCACGCGCTTGCGGGTGATGACACCGGGAGCGATCTTCTCGATCGGTAGCGTCTTGGTCGTCTTGACCGGACCCTTGCCGTCGAGCGGCTGTCCCAGCGGGTTGACGACCCTGCCGATCAGCGCCTCGCCGACCGGCACCTCGAGCAGGCGCCCGGTGGTGCGCACCTCGTCGCCCTCGTGCAGATGTCCGTAGTCGCCCAGGATGACTGCACGGACCTGGTCTTCTTCGAGGTTCAGGGCGAGGCCGTACGTCTCGTGGGGGAACTCAAGCAGCTCGCCGGCCATCGCGTTCTGAAGGCCGAAGACCTGTGCGATTCCGTCGCTGGTGGCGACGATGCGCCCCACGTCCGTCGACACGAGGCTGGCGTCGAAATCTTTGAGCCGTTCCTTGATGACCTCGGAGATCTCTTTGGTGCTGATTTCCACTTCTTCGCTAACTCCTATGAGGCCGCGAGGCGGCGACGCAATTGCTGTAACCGTGTGAAGACGCTGGCGTCGACCAGGCGATCGCCGTACTGAAGCTTCAGACCGCCAAGAATGCGCGGGTCGACGACGACGCGCATGCGGATCTCCTTGCCCAGGCGTTTCGACAGCTCGTCCTCGACGCGGTCGCGATCTTTGGGCGTGAGCTCGACCGCCGTCGTCACAGTGGCGCGCACGCGGCCGGCGGCGTCGTCCGCGAGCCTCTGGAACTCCTCATCGATCGCGGTGACGTCGCGGACCCGGTTCGATTCGATGAGCAGCTTCGCGAGGTTGGTCGCCTCTGGGTCGAGCACGTGCGGCGCGTCCGAGATGAGAGCAAAGCGCTGCTCGGTCGCGATGGTCGGGTTGGTCAGCACGGATTCGATCTCAGGATCCGACAGGAGCTCGCGGACGGCGGCGATGCGGCGGCTCCATTCGTCGACCTGGCCCTCTCCTTCGGCCAGCTCGAAAACAGCCTTCGCATATCTCCTAGCTGCCGCCGTTGCCACTCGCCACCTCCGCGATCGCCCGGTCGATCAGCTGCTTGTGCTTGGCGTCGTCGAGCGTCTCGCCGATGACCTTCTCGGTCGCGGCAACGACAAGGTTCGCAACTTCGCTGCGCACCGAATGGACCGCGCGCTCGCGCTCGGCCTCGATCTCCTTCTTTGCGGTCTCGACGGTTCGCTTCGACTCCTGGTCCGCTTTCTGCTTCAGCTCCTGGCGGAGCTGCTCACCGGACTTGGTGGCAGCGTCGATCACACTCTGGGCGGTCTTGCGGGCATCCTCCAACTTCGAGGCGGCCTCTTTCAAACGCTCCTCCGCTTCGGCCCGAGCGCGCTCCGCCTCCCTCAGCTGCTGCGCAATCGCGAGCTGGCGTGCCTCAGCAAGCTTCACGATCTCCGGATACACGTAGCGTGCGAGGATCGCCAGCATGATCACGAAGGTGATCAGCTCGACGATCACGGTCCCATTGATCGCTATGACGCCCGCATCGGCGGCGAGAAACGGCATCTACTTCGCCGGTACGTATGCGAGGAAAACGAAACCGAAAGCCAGGTTGATGAAGTACATCGCCTCGACCAGGCCCACGATGGTGAAGAGCCACGGGATCATGCGTCCCTGCGCTTCGGGCTGGCGTGCGACACCGCTGATGAAGGCGTTGCCCGCGAGGCCGTCACCAAAGGCGGCGCCGATGGCGCCCAACCCTATGGCCAGGCCGAACGCAACAAGAGCGCCGGCAAGAATAAGTCCGTGATCTGTCATGGATCCCTCCTAATGATGTTGGTGTTCGAGGCCCTCGCGGGCCGCGCCAAAGTAGATGACCGTCAGCAGCATGAAGATGAACGCCTGAATGAAACCGATGAAGATGACGTCGAAGGCTTTCCACACAGCGAGGAGCAGCGCTCCGACAACAGTCGCCGGCAGGCTGCCCACGACCGGCAGCTGCAGCGTACCGAAGGTCGCGATGAGACCGATCATCACGGCGCCCGCGAATATGTTGCCGAAGAGTCGCAGAGCAAGAGTTGCCGGCTTGACCAGCTCTTCGAGAATGTTCAGCGGAATGAAGACGATGCGGACTGGCAAGGGCAGCTCGAACGGCTTCGTGAATCGCCGCAGAAAACCGCCGAGTCCGAGCACTCGCACGCTGTACCACTGCACGACAAAGAAAACGATCAGTCCCATCGCCAGCGTCTGATTGAGGTCAGCGTTGGCTCCGTGGAGGATCGGGAAGAAGGCGAGAGGGAAGACCTCGATCCAGTTCGCGATCAGGATGTACAGGAAGATGGTCATTGCCAGCGGGATGATGAAAAGCGCGTCGTCCGAGACGTTGGTCTTGATCAGCGATCGCAGTTGGTCGTAGCCCCATTCGAACACCGCCTGCACCTTGCTCGGCTCGCCCTCCCTGAGCTTGGAGCGAATCCAGAAAGCAACGCCGAGGGTGGCCACGAGGGCGATGGCGCTCGAGATCAGGCTGTCGTAGTTGAACGTGCACAGGGTTCCGCAGCCGAGGTCGACCGTCGGATGAGTGCCAACTGCGCTATCTGTGTTGATCACGCGCGAAGGCCCTCCCGCACGCCCGCCCCGACCATGACCAGCTGCGCGAGCCCGATCCCGAGCGGAACGGTCCAGGCCTGGGTTCCGAAGATCACCGCCGCGGCCAAAACCAGCGAGCTGAAAGCGACCAGTCGCATGAGGCTCGCCATCCTGAATGGGGTCCTGCGCACCAACAGCTCCTGGATCGCGTAGCCGTTGACCGGACCCAACAGCAGGCCGGCCGCGAGCCCGATGCCAAGGCTGATATGTCCGGATAGAGTCGATGCCACGATGATGGCTACCGCCAAAACCGCGCAGCCGATCGTCGTCATCTTGAGCACGCCGCCGGACCTCACCTAGAGAGCTCCCTTACCTTCAACCAGACGCCGGCAGCACCGGCAACAAGACCCACGAACAGTCCTGCAAGAACGAAGACCGGCGCTGTTTTCAGCGCCTTGTCGAGCGCTACGCCTCCAACGATTGGCAGCAGGACGGCGGCGGCGAGATAGATCCCGATTCCGGCCATGTCAGCCCCCGTGGGGCCTGGACTGCTGGTGGGCGCCATGCCCCTTCGAATTCTATCGGGAAGCAGAGTTGCCAAGGAGGCGGCGCACGAACGGCGCCGGCACCCGCCAGCCGGCGTGCTGCAGAAGGTCGGCGGCCACTGTCGAGACCAGCACCGCCGTAACCACCACGACCACCGCGAGGACGCGGCCGTGGCCGAAGAGCGTGAGTCCCAGCGCGCCGAGCAATGCGCTGGCGGCGTAGAAGACGAAGCACGTCTGCCGCGGATCGAGCCCGAACCCCTGCAGGCGGTGGTGCAGATGCAGCAGGTCGGCGGTCGCGACCGAGGCCTTATGCCTGCGCCGCCGGAAAATCGCCCACGCGGTGTCGGCGATGGGGACCGCCAGGGCGATCACAGGGACGGCCAGGGCGAAGGCGACCGCGACCTTGGCCACGCCGAGGATGGAGATCATGCCCAGCGCGATGCCCAGAAAATGAGCTCCGGAGTCGCCCATGAAGATGCGCGCCGGGTGGAAGTTGAAGAGAAGGAAACCGGCACAGGCTCCCGCAAGCGCGCCGCTGAGCTTTACCACCTCGATGTCCTTCAGCTCGCCGGCGGCCAGCATGAGGATCAGGGCGACGATGAAGATGACGCCCGCCGCCAGCCCGTCGACCCCGTCCAGGAAGTTGACGGTGTTCTGCATCCCGAGCAGCCAGAACATGGAGACCGGAGTGACCAGCAGCTCGAGCTGGACGAGGTGACTCCCGGGCAGGCTCACGAACTTGATCTCGATGCCGAAGACGACGACAGCCATGAGAGAAAGGAAGACCTGGACCGTGAACTTGACCCATGGACTCATCGAGCGACGGTCGTCGATGATCAGAAGCCCGGTGGCCAGCCCCGACACGATCAGGAGGCCCGGTGTGTAGTTGTATTGGGGCAGGAAGATCAGCACCGCCGCGGCAAACCCGATGTACATGGCGAGGCCCCCGAGCAGTGGCGTCGGCTTGCCGTGTGCGTGCCGGCCGCCGGGTTGAGCGATCAGCCCGGTGCCGCGCGACAGCACGATCGCGATTGGGACCACCACCGCGCACACCGCGAATGCAACCAGCAGCGGCCAGAGTCCCGGGAGCAGGTGGTCGCGCAGGCTGATGAGCGCGCCGCCGCCGAAGAAGTCAGTCAAATGAATAGGGGATCGGGAACTTCCGGCAAAGCTCCAGCGCACGCTCATGCACCGAATCGAGCGTCGCGGGATCTTCGATCCGCTCGACGAGGTCGGCGATGCAGTCCGCGATCACCACCATCTCGGGCTCTCGCATACCGCGCGTGGTGACCAGCGGCGTGCCGACGCGGACGCCGCTCGGGTTGAACTTGGACGCCTCGTCGTAGGGGATGGAGTTCCGGTTGAGCGTGATGCCGGCGGTCTCGGCGATGTCCTGGACCTGCTTGCCGGTTCGCCTCTGCGGCCGCAGGTCGATGAGCATCAGGTGGTTGTCCGTTCCACCGCTGACCAGCCGCAGCCCGCGCTCCATCAGGCGGCTCGCCAACGCCTTGGCGTTGACCACGACCTGCTTCGTGTAGACCTTGAACTCCGGCTTCAGGGCCTCGCCGAAACAGACGGCCTTGGCCGCGATCGCGTGCATCAGGGGGCCACCCTGGATGCCCGGGAACACGGCAGAGTCGATTGCCTTCTGGCGCTCGGCGCGGCACAGGATGATCGCCCCCCACGCACCTCGAAGAGTCTTCTGAGTGGTGGTTGTGGTGATGTCGGCGTAGGGGATCGGTGAGGGGTACTGCCCGCCGGCCACGAGCCCGGCGACGTGCGCCATGTCGACAAAGAAGGTCGCGCCCACCGAGTCGGCGATCTCGCGCATCCGCGCCCAGTCGACGATTCGCGAGTAGGCGGAGAACCCGCCGAGAATCATCTTCGGCCGCACCTGCTCGGCCAGCTTCGCCATCGCGTCGTAGTCGATCGTCTCGGTCTCCCGATCCACTCCATAGGAATGGATCTCGTAGAGCTTGCCGCTGAAGTTCGCGGGGCTGCCGTGCGTGAGGTGGCCGCCGGCGGAGAGGTCCATTCCCATCACCCGGTCGCCGGGCTGGCACACCGCCATGTAGACGGCTGCGTTGGCCTGCGAGCCGGCGTGGGGTTGGACGTTCACGTACTCGGCTCCGAAAAGCTGCTTCGCGCGCTCGACGGCGAGTGTCTCGATCTTGTCGATCACCTCGCCGGTGCCGCCGTAGTAGCGGCGCCCGGGGTAACCCTCGGCGTACTTGTTCGTGAGCAGCGTGCCCAGCGCCTCGAGTATGGCTGGGCTGGTGAGGTTCTCCGAGGCGATCAGCTCGAGCGTCTCGGACTGGCGCTTGTACTCCTTGCGAATGAGGTCTGCAATCTCTGGATCTTCACGGTCCAGGGCCCGAAAGCTCATCGTCGTGATGGGAGAGGTCAACTCCGAAATGCTACCCGCTGCGGAGTGGCGGGGGCCCGAGCAGCTCCGGTGTGGTGATCGCCCCCTCGCGCAGCACGTGAGGCTCCGGACCAGTCAGGTCGAGCACCGTCGAAGCCACGCCGCCGGGCGCAGCCCCGCCATCCAGCACGGCCATCACCCCCGGCAGCTGCGCTTCGCCCGCCGTCATCGCCGGCTCGTGACCGTGGAGGTTGGCGCTGGTCGTCATCAGGGGGCCGGCCGCCCGCAGCAGGTCGAGCGCCACCTTGTGCTTGGGGATGCGCACTCCGAGCGTCCCGCCCCCCTTCGCGTGAAGGATCAGCGTCAGAGGGCCCGGCCACCAGCGCCTCATCATCGCCTCCGACCGGGAGTCGACGTGCACGAATCCTTCGAGCTGCGACTCGGCGGCGACCATCAGGATCAGGGGCAGCCCGACCGGCCGTCCCTTGATGTGAAAGACCCGGCGTGTGGCGACCTGGTCATCGGCCGCGGCGCCCAGTCCATAAACCGTGTCGGTTGGGAAAGCGATCACGCCCCCGCTGCGGATCAGCTGCGCAGCCCGGGTCAGCCCCGCCCGCGTCGGTTTCAAAAACCGGGGTTCCCGCGAACTCACGCCGAGGGCTCTGAGCTCGCGTGGATGGAGGACCATGCTTCGAGGACACGTTGGTGCCCGGCCAGGTCGGAGTGAATCCGATGGCCGGCGAAGGTCCTGCTCGCGGTGTCGGCCGCCAGCGCGGCGATGGAGGGGTCCAGCTCCGCGAGCGCGCGGCCACCCGGGTTGAGCCGGGCCGGGGCTTCGGCCAGCAGGCGCGTGACCAACGCCGACCCGTGCGCCTCCGCGAACAGGGCCCGCGCCGGCTGGGCCAGCACGTCGGGCGCAAGAGCCGACCCCGCCGCCACGTACGGAAGGTTCGCGCAGACCAGGTCGAACGAGCCTGCAAAAGGCGCCATCAAGTCGCCGCACACGAGCTGGATTCGGCCGCCCATGCCGTGGGCGGCCACGTTTTGCGCCGCCACCTCGAGCGCATCCGGGGACACGTCCGACGCCACGACGTCGACATTGTGGGCGTAGTGAGCGATCGCGATCGCGATGCACCCGCTCCCCGTCCCCACGTCCGCCAGGCGCAGCGGCCTACCCGCCTCGCGCGCGATCTCCACCGCTCGCTGCACGAGCACTTCGGTGTCGGGGTTCGGGATCAGGACAGCCCGGGTCACGGCGAACTCCAGGCCCATGAACTCTTTGTGGCCGACCAGGTATGCGACCGGTTCGCCCTTGGCACGTCTCGCCACCAGCTCGCGATACGCGGTGAGCTCGGATTCGGTCAGGGCCTGGTCGAACTTGAGGTAGAGGTCCAGGCGGCGCAGCCCGAGGGAGTGAGCGAGCAGGACCTCGGCGTCGAGTCGGGTTGAGCCCGGGACGCGCCTGGCGAAATGGTCTGAGGCGAGCTTGAGAACTTCGAGAACGGTCACTCAGCATCCGAACCGCTGCCGTTGAGCAGGGCCGAGCGCTCCGCGTTGACCAGCGCGGCGACGAGCTCGTCGAGGTCGCCGTTCATCACCGCGTCCAGGCGGTGGAGGGTGAGCTTGATCCGGTGATCGGTCACGCGGCTTTCCTTGAAGTTGTAGGTGCGGATCTTCTCCGACCTGCTCCCGGTCCCGACCATGCCGCGCCGCTGCGCCCCGATCTTTTCCTGCTGCTCGGCGAGCTTGATCTCGTAGAGTCGCGCGCGCAACACGCGCAGCGCCTTTTCCTTGTTCTGCAGCTGCGACTTCTCGTCCTGGATGCTCACCATCATCCCGGTCGGCTTGTGGGTGATGCGGATCGCCGAGTAGGTTGTGTTCACGCTCTGGCCGCCCGGACCTTGCGAGGTGGAGGTCTTGATCTCGATGTCCTCCGGCTTGAGCTCGACCTCGACGGGGTCCGCCTCGGGCATCACCGCCACGGTCGCCGCGGACGTGTGGATGCGGCCCTGCGCCTCGGTCTTCGGCACGCGCTGCACGCGGTGCACGCCGCCCTCGAACTTCAGCTGGGAGTACGCGCCGTGCCCGTGAACTTCGAAGACGACCTTGTCGAAGCCGCCCTTATCGGTCGGCGACTCCTCGACCACGTCGACCTTCCAGCCTTTGCGCTCGGCCCACTTCGTGTACATGCGAAACAGGTCGCCGGCGAACAGCGCGGCCTCCTCCCCACCTTCCGCGCCCTGGATCTCCACCACCACGTCGCGGTCGTCGTTGGGGTCCTTTGGCAGCAGAAGCACCTTGAGCTTCTCGTCGAGGTCCGCGACCTGGGCGGAAGCCCGGTGTTCCTCCGCGCGCAGGTATTCCTGCATCTCCGCGTCTCGTTCGTTCTTTTGCAGCTCTCTCGCGGATTCGAACTCCTGGCGCGCCTTGCGGTACTCGTCGTACGTCTGCACCGTGTCTCGAAGCGCGCGCTGCTCGCGCGCGAGCTTGGTCAGCTGAGCGTGGTCCGAGGCGATCTCCGGCCGGCCCATCTCCGCTTCGATCTCTCGATAACGCCGCGCGATTCCGTCCAGGCGGTCTATCACGCGGCGGCTCCGGCGGTTTCCTCCTCGCCCTCACGCGCGCCGTTGAACGCCGTGATGGCGACCTCGAGCATGTCGTCGGACGGCTCGCGGGTGGTGAACTTCTGCGTCCCGAGCACGGGCAGCAGGAGGATGCGGACCACGGGATTGCGGCGGTGCCGGGCCATGAATCGGATGGCCTCGAATCCCGCGCCAGCGATGATCGGGATCGCCAGCACCCGGCTGGCGATGAGCCAGAACCAGTTGGGGTGGAAGATCGCGACGACGCTGAATACGGCCACGCTCACGACCAGGACGACGATCAGGAAACCCGTGCCGCAGCGAGGGTGGAGAGTGCTGGCGCGCCGGACCGAAGAGACGTCGAGCGGCCAGCCGGATTCGAAGGCGTTGATCGTCTTGTGCTCAGCACCGTGATACTGAAAGACGCGACGCACATCGGGCAGCAGAGCGATCGCGGCCAGGTAGCCGAGCACCAACCCAACGCGGATCAGGCCTTCTACCACGACGAAGAGGAAGCTCCCGCTGCGATGCACGGCGACGCCGGCGAGCAGCAACGGCAGCGCGATGAAGATCGTGGCCGCGAAGACGGCGGCGATGGCGACCGAGCCGGTGATCTCCCGCTTGCCGATCACGATGTCCTTTCCGCCCGCGTTCATGTTGGCCGACCAGATGAGGGACTTCATGCCGAGGTGCAGCTGCTCGCCGATCAGCGCAAGGCCGCGCACGAATGGCAGCTTCCAGACCGGGTTCACGTAGATCGACGCCTTGAGCTCTCCGCGGTCGACCACAATCTCCTTCGTGGTGGGCAGGCGCACGGCGACGGCGTAGTGCCGCTTGCCGCGCATCATGACGCCCTCTATGACGGCCTGGCCGCCATAGAAGAACGGCTGCTCAGCTCTGGCCGGCGGCTTGGGAGATACCGCCTCCGGAGCGGTTACCTCCGGGGCGGCCATCTAGGACCGGGTCTTAGCAGCCCGCTTGCGGAACCGCTCGACCTGGCCGCCGGTGTCCACGATCCGTTGCGTGCCCGTGAAGAACGGGTGGCAGACGGAGCAGATCTCGGTCTTGAGCTCCTTACGCGTCGACCCGGTCGTGAACGTGTTTCCGCACACGCACGTGACGACCGCGTCTTCGTAATAGGTGGGGTGAATCTGTGCTTTCAAGGTCTTGACTCCAAAACGTAGTTTACCGGGCCAACGTCGCCAGCAAGCTGCTCGCCTGGAGGCTGGCGACTCCCAGGTAGATCACCAGAGCAAGCCACGCGCCTCCCATCGCCCAGCGCGCGGCGGGCGGAACCGACGCGTAGTACGGATCGCTGGCGGACCGGAATCGCGCGATCAGAGTGGGGATGCCGAGCAAGGCGATGATGATCAGCAGCGGGCTGACGAAATGAAGGAACAGCGCCGCGACCACGATCATTCCGTAGCCGGCCACCTGGAACCATTTCGAGACCGGCGCCAGGATCCACGACCCGTCGAGCTGCCAGACCGGGATCAGGTTGAAGAGGTTGATGTAGAACCCGATCAGAGCCGCCAGGAGGAAGAGCTGCGAGTGCGTGGCGCCGTAGAGGGCGAACGCCGCCGTGGCTCCGATGGTGCCCGCGATCGGGCCGGCGATTCCGATCTCCGCCTGCTTCAGCGCATCTGTGGGGTGTGAGCGCTGGAAAATGGCCGCGCCCATGAACGGGATGAAGATCGGCGCCGTCGCCTTCATGCCCTGGCGCCGGATCTCGAGCACGTGTCCCATCTCGTGCACGAAGATCATGGTCAAGAGGGCCACGGCAAACCACGGGCCGTAGAAGAGCGCGTAGCCACCGAAGCTGATCACCAACGAGATCAGGGTGCCCGCGGCGGGGATCTTGAAGATCAAAATCCCACCGAACTTGATGAATGCCCAGACGGCCGCCAGAAGCCCGCCCAGGTAGCCGCCGAGTCCCCGACCGGAGCCCTGCTTGGGCGCGGGCGAGTAGTGGTAGGGCGACTGCGGGGGGATGTCGGATGTCACCTCGTATCCAGGGAGCGGAGGCGGCAGATCGCGACCACCCTCACCGGGAAGCCGGGGATTGTTCTCGCTCATGTGCTCTTGATTGATACCCTGCCCCGCTCCCGGCTAATCCCCTTTCAGCCTTGGCTGCCGGCTGCCTCCTTGGAGCTCAGTTCGGCGCGCCGACCACGTGGTGGCGGGTGGTGAGCCGCCGGATGGTGGCATGGCGGCTCGACATCAGGAGCGAAGACGTTTCGGCATAACCGCTGCCGAAGAGCACTCCGGGCAGCAGCTGGCCGCCGGTCACACCCGTGATCGCCACCGCAACGTCCGCCGCCGGCACCAGCTCGGAGACCCCATATGTGCGACCGGCAAGCTCGCCGATCAGGACCCGCTCCTCCTCGTTGCGCGGCCACAACCTGGCCTGGAGCTCGCCGCCGAGGCAGCGCACGGCGCAGGCTGCGATCAGGGTCGCGTGCAGCCCGTCGATCCCGATCGCGGCGTCGATGCCCGTGCCCGGCACGGCGGCCATGACAGCGCCCGCCACATCTCCTTCCTCGAGCGTCCTGACCCGGGCGCCGGCCGCATTGACCTCCGCGATGATCTCCTGGTGCCGGGGCCGGTCGAGGATGACCACCGTCAGGTCCTGCACGCGGGCATCGCGTGCGAATGCGATGCGCCTCAGGTTGTCGGTGATCGAATCGTCGAGGTCGATCGCGCCGCGCGCCCCAGGACCCGCGACCATCTTCTCCACGTACCAGACTTGGGGCAGCTCGGCGAAGCCGCCTGGCTCGACCGCGGCGTTGACCGACACCGCGTTCGCCGAACCGCGCGCCACCTGGCTCGCGCCCTCCACCGGGAACAGCCCGAAGTCGAAGGTTCGCTCGCCTCCGGCCAGGGACGCGCCGGAAGCGAGGTTGGGATCGTTGCGCGGGCCGAGCACGATCCGGCCCCCCAGCCCTGACTCCTCGAGCACGCGCTTCATCGTCTCCCCCGCGATCTCGCTCACGCGGTCGGGATCGCCTTTGCCGAGCAGGCGAGCGCACGCAAGCGCGGCGGCCTCGGTCGCATGGACGAGCTCGAGCGAGAGCTCACCGCGCGCCTCGAACGAGGGGATTCCCCTTTTCTGCTGCTCCACTGTTGGGTCCTAGGAGCCTTCGGTCTCTTCCAGCAGCTCCGCGGGCCGAAGCTCCATCTGGTCGATGCCGCTCTGCAGGAAGGCGGCCCGGACGAAGTCACGGAACAGCGGGTGCGCGCGGTTCGGCCGCGAGCGGAACTCGGGGTGAAACTGGCTGGCCACGAACCACGGATGATTCGCGAGCTCAACGATCTCGACCAACCTTCCGTTCGGCGATACGCCGCTGAACACCATGCCGGCGTCGCCCATGACCTCGCGGTACTCGTTGTTGAACTCGAAGCGGTGGCGGTGGCGCTCGTAGACGACCTCTTCGCCATAGGCCTTGTGGGCGAGCGACCCCGCCAGCAGCTTGCAAGGATACAGCCCCAGCCGCATGGACCCGCCCAGCTGGTCGACGTTTCTCTGCTCGGGCATCAGGTCGATCACTGGCGTAGACGTGAACGCGGCGAACTCGGTCGAGTTGGCATCCGGCGCGTCGAGCATCTCCCGCGCGAAATCGATCACCGCGCACTGCATCCCAAGGCACAGACCGAGGTATGGGATGCGGTTGTGGCGCGCGTAGCGCGAAGCCTGGACCTTGCCCTCGATTCCGCGATAGCCAAATCCACCCGGAACCACGATACCCGCCACTCCCATCAGGGGCGACGTATCGCCGGCATCCAGCTTCTCCGACGATACCCAGCGGATGTCGATGTCGAGGTTGTGGTGGATGCCCGCATGCCTCAGCGACTCGATGACGCTGAGGTAGGCGTCCGGGAGCGCCACATACTTTCCGACCAGGGCCACCGGCACCTTCGCTTTCGGGTGCTTGATCCGTTCGACCAGTTGCGTCCACGGCCCGAGCTCGGGAGCGTGGGCCGCTTCGTCGAGCTCGAAGTGCTTTGCCATCACCCTGCCGAGGCCCGCCGCTTCGAGCATAAGGGGCACCTCGTAGATGGAGTCGACGTCGGGCACCGAAACAACCGCCTCGCGGGGCACGTCGGTGAAGAGCGCGATCTTCTCCTTGAGGTCGGCGTCGATCGCGACCTCTGAGCGGCAGATGATCGCGTCGGGCTGAATCCCGATCGCGCGCAACGCCTGGACCGAGTGCTGCGTGGGTTTTGTCTTCATCTCGTGGCCGTGCACCACCGGCACGAGCGAGCAGTGAACGTAAAACACGTTCTGCCGGCCGAGGTCGTTCTTCAACTGGCGGATCGCTTCGAGGAACGGAAGGCCCTCGATGTCTCCCACGGTGCCACCCACCTCGACCACCACGACGTCGGCCTGCGGATCCCGCGACGCGCGGAGGATCTTCTCCTTGATCACGTTGGTGACATGCGGGATCACCTGCACAGTAGCGCCCAGGTAGTCGCCGCGGCGCTCTCGAGCGATGACCTCCTGGTAGATCTTGCCGGTGGTCACGTTGGAGGCGACGGTCAGGTTCTCATCCACGAACCGCTCGTAGTGCCCGAGGTCCAGGTCGGTCTCGGCGCCGTCATCCGTGACGAACACCTCGCCGTGCTGGTAAGGGCTCATCGTGCCCGGGTCGACGTTGAGATACGGGTCAAGCTTCTGGAGGGAGACGGAGAGGTGGCGGGCCTTCAGGATGGTCCCGATCGACGCCGCAGTGATGCCCTTTCCCAACGAGGAGACGACACCCCCGGTCACGAAAACGTACTTCGACATTCAGACCTCCAGGGCGGTTTTAAAGATGTTACCGGGTTGGGCGGGTGAGTTAAACCTTTGGTTCTACTTTTGGCTCGAGTACGACCACTTTCGTGTCGTACTCGCCTGAGGAGGCCTGCAGGGTCAGCTTGGGTTGGGGCTCGGCCGCGGTCACGGCCATCTCCTTGAGGAAGCGATCCAGCGAGTCCAGCTCCAGCTTCAGGCCGGGGATCGCGTAGTGCATGGGCACCACGTAGCGCGGCTCGAGCTGCCGGACGACCTGAGCGGCCTGCGCTGCGTTGATCACGGTACGCCCTCCGACCGGTATCAGAAGGACGTCGGCAGACGAGATCGCCTCCGCTTCCGCGTCGTCGAGGGCGCCGCCGAGATCGCCCAGGTGACAGACGCGCACGTCGTCGATCTCGATCAGGTAGATGGTGTTGCGCCCGTGCCTGGCACCCTGCTCGGAGTCGTGGAAGCTGGGCACGCCGATCACGCTCACGCCGGCCACCTCGTACTCGCCGGGGCCGCGGATCTCGTACGCATCTCTCACGATCTGCGTGTAGTTGTGATTGTCGTGCTCGTGGCTGACCGTGACGAGGTTGGCGTCGAGGCGCGACAGCTTGAGCCCGATCGAGGGCGGGTAGGGATCGGTGACGACGGCCGCGCCGCGGCCTCGCAGCCTGAAGCAGCCGTGTCCGAGCCAGGTGACGTCCAACTATCCCTCCTTGTTGATGTGGGTCGCGCTACATGCGGTCCGGTGCGCTGACTCCGATCAGGTCGAGCGCGGTCTTCAAAGTGTGACGGGCGGCGCGGCACAGCTCCAACCGGGCCCTTGTCAATGCGGGGTCGTCGACCACCACGCGAAGCTCGCCCCTCTCGTTGCCTGCGTGGTAGAAGCGATGAACAGCCGTGGCCAGGTCCTGGACGTAGTACGGGATGCGATGCGGCTCCAGCATGCGGGCCGCGTCCTCGACGACCTCGGGCCAGAAGGCGAGCTGCCGCGCCACGTCCAGCTCCGCGCTCTCGACGAGCAGCGACAGATCCGCACGTTCGGGCAGCCGGGGATGCCTCTCGAGGGCTGTCGCCTCCACGTTGACCATCCGGGCGTGTGCGTACTGCGCGTAATAGACGGGATTCTCGTTGCTCTGCGTGACCGCGAGCTCGAGGTCGAACTCGATTGTCGTGTCCGGTGAGCGCAACAGGTAGAAGTAGCGAACCGGGTCCGAGCCGACGCGTTCGACCAGCTCGTCGAGCGTGACGAATCGGCCCGCCCTTTTGGACATCTTGCCTTCTCTCAAATTGACCATCTGGTGAAGGATGACCACGAGCTTCGCCGGGTCGATGCCGAGCGCCGCGGCCGCCGACTTCATGCGGGGCACGTATCCATGGTGGTCTGAGCCCCATACCTCGACGACCCGGTTGTAGCCGCGGTCCTCGAAGCGGCTCAGCAGGTAGCCGAGGTCTGATGCGAAGTACGTCGGCTGGCCGTTTGACCGGATGACCACGCGGTCCTCCTCTTCGGTCACCTCGTTTCGCTCACCTCCCTCCTCCTCGAACTCTTGCAGGGCCGGGCCGAACCAGAGCGCACCACCTCGCTCTTTCAGGTAACCCGATTCCCTCAAGCGCTCGATTGCGCGCTGAGCCAGACCCTTCTCCCAGATCCAGTTCTCCCAGAACCACTCGTCGTAGCGGATGCCCAGGCGTTCCACTGCCGCCTTGATCTGCTCCACGACTCTCTGCATCGCGTACATGCGCAACCTGGGCTCAGCCTCCGCCTCGGGCGGCTGCTCGATGCCCGGCAGATCGCGGCGCGCCATGTCCGCAATTTCCTTCACGTACTCGCCGACGTATCCACCCTCTGGTGGTTCCTGGCCGTGCAGGCGCGCATACACCGACGCTCCGAAGCGGCGCGTCTGCGTGTTGTCCGAGTTGACGTAGTACTCGCGTTGGACCTGGTGGCCTGTGAACTCGAGCACCCGGCTGATCGAGTCGCCGAGTATCGCCCCGCGGCCATGCCCGATGTGCAGGGGCCCGGTTGGGTTGATGCTCGCGAACTCGACCTGAAGCTTCTCGCCGTGGCCGAGATCTAGCGCCCCATAGCGGGAGCCGGCATCGGCGACCTGACCGACCAGCCGCTGCAGCCACAGAGAGGTGAGCCGGAAGTTCACGTAGCCCCCCGCGACCTCCACCGTCGCGGCCCCTTCTGGGACGTGGATCGCCTCGGCCAGCCGGCTCGCGATCTGCTGCGGGGGCTCCTTCAGGACCTTTGCGAGCTTCATCCCGGCGGAGGTCGCGTAATCGCCACGCTCTGCCGACTTGGTCCGTCCCAGCTCGAGGTCGGGCGGGTCGAGGTCCGGTCCGATCGAGCCGACCCGACGAACAGCGTCTCTTACCGCCAGGTCGAGCTGCTCGCGGATGTTTCCGGTCACGAGCAGGTCGGGTGCTGGCCGATCAGCGTGAGCTGGACCTGGCTCGACACGCCGCCGCGCGAGTAGGTGACGGTCACCCGCTGGTTCGGGTGGAAACGCGAGCGCAGGAGAAGTCGCAGGGGGTGCGCCGCGTCCAGCTTCACGTCATCGAGCTGGGTGACGACATCGCCGGGTCGAAGGCCGGCGGAGGTGGCTGGGCCGCCGCTGTCCAGTGATACCAGCTGGCTTCCGGCCGGCAGCCCGCTGAGCGATGCGAGCTGAGGGTTCAGCTCGGTGCCGTTCGCTCCGAGCGACGAGACGATCACCTGGCCCGTCTGCAGGATCTGCTGGACGTCGTCCTGGACGTCGGCGACGTTGAGCGCGAAACCGTTCGTCTCGGTCGACGGCTGTGACTGCATGGCGATGCCGACCACCTGGCCACCCACGTTGAGAATCGGCCCGCCCGCGGTTCCCGCGTTGATCACCGAGTTGGTCAGTATCGTGTCGCTCAGCTCGAGGGGGTGCAGAGGAGAGGATGGGTTGGCGATCGACACCACCTGGTGCATCGCGCTCACGTAGCCAGGCGTTACCGCGCCTCCCTCGACCGGGCCGCCGACGGCCACTATGAGCTGGCCCTGCACCAGGGCTGTAGGGTCGGCGAACGCCAGCGTCGGAAGTCCGCTCACCTTGTCGATCTTGATCACGGCGACCCCGGTCTGGCAGTCGTAGTCGACCAGGCGGGCCTGGTGGGCAGTGGCGTCTCCAGGCACCAGGACTGTCATCGCCCCCGCCCCGGCGATGACGTCGATGTTGGTGACGATGTACCCGTCGGTGGTCGCGAGGTAACCGGAGCCACGTGACAGGTTCGGCGTTTGTTGGGTCACGACGCTGACGACCGCGGGGCGCGCACTGGCGGCCGCCTGGACGATGGCCGAATCTTCGGAGATCGTCACGCCCGGCCGCAGGTTGACCTGCTGGGTGTTGGTGCGTGACTGGAGCTGGAGCACGGCCAGCGTCACCCCCGCGGCAACGAGAGCGGTGACGAGCAGGCCCGCGGCCACCAGCGCGATCGGTCTCACCTCCTGAGTTTAGGGAGCGCCTACCTCGGGAGTGTCAGATGCCGGTCGATGACTCCTTCGGATACCAGGTCATGACGAGCTGGCGGTTTGGCTCGAACCCCACCGACCGGTAGAGGCGCACGGCGGACTCGTTGTCGGGGCGCGTCCAGACGTGTCCGAGCGTGACGCGGCGCTCGTCGAACAGCCTGACCGCTTCACGCATGAGCATCTCGCCGATGCCGCGCGCCCGGTGCTCGACCGCCACGTAGACCTCGGCCACCTCGCCCTCGAGGCCGGTCCCAGGGTCGTAAAGGACAATCCAGCAGAAGCCGACCACCTGCCCGATCTCGTCCCGCACGGCGAAGATGATGTTCTCGCCGCGAAACGCCGCGGGCACCTCGGTGAGGTGGCGCTCGATCTCCCCGCGGCTGAGCTGCGGGTGGTCCGAGTAGTGCACCTGCTCGCTCAGGTGAAGCTCGATGAGCAGGGGCTTGATGAGGTCGTAATCCCCCGCCGCGAGACGTTCCACGTCGAGTGTCCTCATCGCCTTCGATGCTAGCCTAAGGGCCCTCGAGGGCGCGCGAATTATGCGCGATTTCGCCCACCACTCATGCCGACGTAGCTCAGCTGGCAGAGCAGCCGCCTCGTAAGTGGCAGGTCGTGGGTTCGAATCCCACCGTCGGCTCGTCGCCCGGTCGGCCTTGCCGGCGCCCGGTCAGGCACGTTGATCGTGCGCCGCGTGGCCGCCCACGATGCGATGCACACCGCGCAGATCGCGCGGCGGCTCAGCGGACGGCCAGGCCAGCGAGGCCAGGAGCACGGCCTCGGCGAGTAGGATCGGGATGGCCAGCACAACCAGCGAGAGCTGGAGCAGGGCATAACCGACCACCAGCAGGGCGCCTTGCCAGCTCGTGGCGCCGCCGCGCATGACGAGCCAACCGGCAAGGATGAGCATGAGGAAGTCCTGGAAGCCGAGATACGGCGTCACAAGCAGCGAACCTACGATCCCCGCCGCCATCGGCAGCTCCGGTCCGCTGGCGCGGCGGCGCCATGCGGCGAGCAGCGTCACGGCGACCACCACGACCTGA
Organism: Candidatus Dormibacteraceae bacterium; assembly: GCA_050734495.1. Lineage (GTDB taxonomy): Bacteria > Chloroflexota > Dormibacteria > Dormibacterales > Dormibacteraceae > Palsa-870. Next base: position 41,910 of record JBOHUQ010000070.1, on the reverse strand, counting down.
GTCACGGTCAAGATCGAGCCGAGGCCGAGCGGGCCGGAGATCGAGTAGCGCCGCGTGATGTCCCAGTCGGACGTCTGCGTCTGCGCGAGCACGTCGCGGTAGCGCGCCACGCCGTCAGGACCGAGGAGGGCCAGCACCACCAACCCAATGAGCAGGGTGGCGACCAACCACGCGCCGAACGTGCGGGCGTGGCCGGACATCAGGAGAGACAGAGGAACGAGCAGCGCCAGCTGTGGCTTCAGGACGATCAGGCTCAGCACCACCCCCGCCCACACCGTGCGGTTGTGTCGCATCAACCACCACGCGCTCGCCACCGCCGCCGCCACCCACGCGCCCGGCTGTCCCACCATCACGCCAAAGGCCACCGGAAAGACGCCAAGCAGGAGCGCCAGGTGAGAAGCTCGCGCCATGCCCGTCCCCGGCGCGAGCAGGTACCACGTCAAGCCGAGGCAGGCGAGCAGCAGAACCGTCCAGAGAATCAGCGCGGCCTCGAACGGCAGCACCAGCAGCGGTGTCGCGAGCCACGCCAGCGGTGGCGGCGAGATGAACGGTTGCGGGTTGAAGCCTGTCCCCAGGCTCTCGATGGCGAGCTTCTGAGCGCCGAGGTCATACAGGTGCGAGTAGCCCGACCTGATGCCCACAGTCGCCGCTCCGTAAGCGAGCCGGAAGTCGTTCCTCACCGCGTACTGGGAGACGTACGTTCCAGCCGCGAATATGAGGTCGAACCCGATCAGGATCACGCCGACGAGGAGACCCACGGCCGGCCAGACCCGCCGGCGCGCCCGGATGTAGGCAATCACCGCGACAAAAGTAAAGGGCTCCGACCGAGGCCGGAGCCCTTTGAACCTCTTTAGGGCAAGGAGTTAGTTGACTTCGCGGTAGTCCGCGTCGACGACTTCGTCCTCTTTCTTCTTCTCGCCACCTGATTCCTGGCCATCCGCCTGCCCGGCGGCTGAAGGTGCGCCGTCGGCGCCGCCCTGCTGGTAGATGTGCGTGCCGATCTTCTGCAGCGCTTCATTGAAATCGTCCATCTGGCTCTGCAGGGCTTTGGTGTCCGACCCCTTGGCCGCGCTCTTCAGGGCCTCGAGCTTGCCTTCGACCTCGGTCTTGACGTCCGCGGGGATCTTGTCCGCGTTGTCCTTCATGACCTTCTCGGCCTGGTGGATCATGTGGTCCGCCTGGTTGCGGAGCTCGACCTCATCGCGCTTCGCGCGGTCCTCGGCCGAGTGCGCCTCAGCCTCCTTGACCATCCGCTCGACCTCTTCCTTGCCCAGCGTCGAGGAAGCCGTGATCGTGACTGACTGCTCGCGGCCGGTGCCCTTGTCCTGCGCCTTGACGTTCAGGATTCCGTTCGCGTCGAGGTCATAGGTGACCTCGATCTGAGGGGTGCCTCGCGGCGCCGGCGGGATCCCGTCGAGGTGGAAGCGTCCCAGCGTGCGGTTGTCGCGCGCCATCTCGCGCTCGCCCTGGAGGACGTGGACCTCGACCGAGGTCTGGCTGTCCGCCGCGGTCGAGAAGACCTGCGAGCGAGAGGTCGGGATGGTGGTGTTGCGCTCGATGAGCTTGGTCATGACGCCGCCGAGGGTCTCGACGCCCAGCGAGAGGGGCGTGACGTCGAGCAGCAGGATGTCCTTGACCTCGCCCTTGAGCACACCGGCCTGGATGGCCGCGCCGATCGCGACGACCTCGTCCGGGTTGACGCCCTTATGGGGCTCCTTGCCACCGAGCAGGTTCTTGACCAGCTGCTGGATCACCGGCATGCGGGTCGAGCCACCGACGAGCACGACCTCGTCGATCTGCTGCGGGGTCAGGTTGGCGTCCTTCAGAGCCGCCAGGAACGGCCCGCGGCAGCGCTCCGTGAGATCGGCCGTCAGCGACTCGAACTTCGCCCGGGTCAGCGTCATCTCGAGGTGCTTCGGGCCGGTCTGGTCGGCCGTGATGAAGGGCAGGTTGATGCTCGTCTCGAGCCGGCTCGACAGCTCGATCTTGGCCCGCTCCGCCGCCTCGGTGAGGCGCTGAAGCGCCTGGCGGTCTGACTTCAGGTCGATCCCGTTCGACTTCTTGAACTCCTCGGCCAGCCAGTCCACGATGCGCCGGTCGTAGTCGTCGCCACCGAGGTGGGTGTCACCGTTGGTGGACTTGACCTCGAACACGCCGTCGCCCACGTCGAGGACGGATACGTCGAACGTGCCGCCGCCCAGGTCGAAGACCAGGATCGTCTCGTTCGCCTTCTTGTCCAGGCCATAGGCCAGCGAGGCCGCGGTCGGCTCGTTGATGATGCGCACGACATTCAACCCGGCGATCTGGCCGGCGTTCTTCGTGGCCTGGCGCTGGGCGTCGTTGAAATAGGCGGGAACTGTGATCACCGCGTCGGTGACCTTCTCGCCAAGGTAGGCCTCGGCGTCCGCCTTCAGCTTCTGCAGGATCATCGCCGAGATCTCTTCGGGCGTGAACTCCTTGTTGGCGTTCGGGATCTTGACGACCACCCGGTCATCCTTGCCCGCCTTGACCTCGTAAGGCACGATCCTGCGTTCCTCGACGACCTCGGCGTACTTGCGGCCCATGAACCGCTTGATCGAATAGACGGTGTTGTCGGGGTTGACGGCAGCCTGCCTGCGGGCGAGGTTGCCGACGAGGCGCTCGCCTGATTTCGTGAAAGCGACTACCGAGGGCGTGGTCCGGGAACCCTCTGCGTTGGGTATGACAACCGGCTCACCACCCTCCATGACGGCGATGACTGAGTTGGTCGTTCCCAAATCGATTCCTACGGTTTTCGGCATGTGTCGCTTTTCCTCCAGGTGCGCAGTTGAGCGCGAATTTGAATTTCTATGATTCTGTCTTTCCCCGCGGCGGCGGCATCAAAACAGGTTGTGCCGAGCCTCTAGGCTAGTGTCCGTGGCGATCTTCGAGCTCGACCCGGTCGACCGCATCGCGGTGGCCGCGATCGGCCAGCCGGGACAGCGCCAGTTCTTCCTCGTGGCGAGCGGCCTGGGGCGCCAGCTGACCCTGACATGCGAGAAGTCGCAGATCCAGGCCCTGATCGTCCGGTTGAACCAGATGATGGAGTCGCAGGGCATCCCCGCGGCCGAAAACGCCCGGGCGACGACCGGGCTGGTGCCCGGCGAGCCGGAATGGCAGGTCGGTGAGATGGGGCTGGGCTACCACGAGGCGCGCCACATGTTCGTCCTGGTCGCGAGCCAGGCTGCCGTCGGTGAGGAGGAAGCATCCGCTGACGATGCTCCCAGCGTCCGGTTCTGGCTCAGCCACGACCAGGTCGTCGCCTTCTCGAAGCAGGTGGAGACCGTTTTGACCGCGGGCAGGCCGCTGTGCCCGCGCTGCGGGCTGCCCATGGACCCCGCCGGCCACCCCTGCCCGGTTTCCAATGGCGCGCGCCCGATCTTCTGAGGCGGCCGGGAGCGCACGGCCGAATCGGACCGAGCGGCTGCTCGCCAGCCTTCCCGACCTGAAGGTCCTCGGCCTCCTGCACGGTTCATCGAACTACACGTTTCTCGCCCGGCTCGAACCACATCCGCCGTCTGGGCTGCTGGCGGTGTACAAGCCGGCTCGAGGCGAATCGCCGTTGTGGGATTTCGAGGCGGGGACTCTCTATAAGCGCGAGGTCGCGGCCTACGAGCTGAGCAAGGTCCTCGGCTGGCCGCACATCCCGCCCACCGTGGTGCGACGGCGGGGGCCGCACGGCGTCGGGGCCGTGCAGCTGTACATCGGCGCGGACCGCCGCCACTTCCTCGACGAGCAGTCGACGCGGCGGCCGACCTGGGCCAGGGTCGCGCTCTTCGACGTGATCGCGAACAACGCCGACCGAAAGTCGGGGCACTGCCTGTTCGACGCGAACGACGAAGTCTGGGTGATCGACCACGGCCTCACCTTCAACGCCGACCACAAGCTGCGGACCGTGATCTGGGATTTCTCCGGCGACCCGCTGCCGCCTGAACTATGCGGGGACGTCGAGCGTGCGCTGGTCGACCTGGACAAGGGCGCGCTGGCGGCGAGGCTCGACCGGCTCCTCAGCCCGGCCGAGGTCCGCATGCTCGAGCGCCGGCTGCGCGGCGTGCTCGACCCGGCCTGGCGCTTCCCGGAGCCGACCTCGGCATGGTCGGTGCCGTGGCCACCGATCTAGCTGAATGCGCCCTGCGCGCGCCCGGCAGGCTGGTAACCTTCGCGGGTTTCCATGCGTTTCTCCGGTATCTCCGGGAAGCTACGTTCTCTCGCCCCCGTTATTGGCGCCATCGGCTTGGCCGTCGCGCTTATCGCCGTTGCTCCAATCACGCGTGCCGCCATCGGCACGGACGCCAGCGGCGTCTCTCCGCCGCCACCGTCTCCAAGCCCGATACCGACCAACGCATTCCTTTCGCTGGACGTGACCGCGGGCGATCCCAACACACAGATCACCGTCAACGGCGGCGCTTTCTTACCGAACGAGTCGATGACGCTCATCTGGGATCCGCCCGACAACAAGGTCGCGGGAGGAGCCGTCGCGGACAGCAGCGGCAACTTCACCACCCACGTCAAGCCTTTCACCGGCGATGCTCCGGGCCTGCACCACCTGTGCGCCAGCGTCCCGCCCAACCCCTGCGCCACCTTCACGCTGCAGGCTGTGGCCGTCACGCCTACGCCTCAAGCTTCGCCGTCGCCCGATACCAGCCCATCCCCAAGCCCGAGCCCAACGGATACGGCCAGCCCAACACCGGTCGCGGCGACGCTCAACGGCATCGACCTGATGCTGAAGCCACCCTTCGTGATCCTGCCGATCATCGCCGGCGCCGGGCTGGCGATCGCGCTGGTCTACTGGATCTTGAGCATCGTGATGCGCCCGCGTCAGAAGTCCCTGAAATCCGTCGCGGTCGCGCATCTCGCATCGCGACCCGATTACGCCGCGGGCTTCGGAACACCACCGCCGGTACCCGCGCCACCGGCCCCGCCGCCCTCCGCCTGGGCGGACGTCCTCCCGGAGGCACCCGCTTCATCGCCCGGTTCACCTGAACCGCCCGCCGAACCGCAAGCGCTCGCATCTGAAGAAGCGCCAGAAGCCGCTCCTGCCGAGCCTTCAGCGGCCGCTGCCGGCGAGCCTTCCGCGACGCCACCCGGGGTGCCTCCGGAAGCCCTCCCTCCAGACCCTGCCGCCGCGCCCGACGAGCCACCCGACTTCCCCGAGCCAGTCGATTATTAGCCAGCCGGGCTGGTGGCTTATAGACTTTCGCGCTGATGGCGCTGCTCGACGTTCGAGAGTTGAGCGTCCGCTTCGGGGGGGTTGTCGCGCTCGATCGCGTCTCCTTCTCCGTCGATGCGGGCGATGTCGTGGCGCTGATCGGGCCGAACGGCGCCGGCAAGACCACTCTGTTCAACGTCATCACGCGGGTCTACCGGCCTAGCGGGGGCAGCGTCCTGGTCGACGGCGAAGCCGTATCGCGCATATCTCCTCATCACGTCATCCGGCACGGCCTGGCGAGGACTTTTCAAAATGTGGCGCTCTTCCGATCCATGACCGTGCTCGAGAATGTCATCGTCGGCGATCACATAAGGACTCCAAGCGGGTGGCTCGAATCGACGATCCCGATGCCTCGGGCCGTGCGCGCAGAGAACGCAGCCCGGAAGAGGGCACTGGAGATGATCGGCTTCGTCGGCCTCAGCGCGCTGGCCAACCGGCCCGTTGCGGCCCTGCCGTTCGGCACTCAAAAACGCGTCGAGCTGGCGCGAGCGCTGGTCTCCAGGCCTCGGCTGCTGCTGCTCGATGAGCCGGCCGGAGGCATCAGCCACGAGGAGGTTGAGGTGATGGCGGACCTGCTCCGCCGCATCCACAAAGAGCTGGACGCGACGATGCTGCTGGTCGAGCACCACATGGCGTTTGTGATGGGCATCTCCGACCGAGTCGTCGTGCTCGACTTCGGCAAGAAGATCGCCGAGGGCAGCCCCACCGTAGTGCAGCATGACCCGAAGGTGATCGAAGCGTATCTCGGGGCGGCGTCCTAGTGACCGTGCTGCTGGAGCTCGAGGAGGTGCGGGCCGGTTACGGCCCGACGTCGGTGCTTCACGGCATTTCGCTCGAGGTCCAGGACGGCGAGGTCGTCTCGCTGCTGGGCGCCAACGGAGCCGGCAAGACGACGACGCTGCGCGCGATCACGGGCGGCGTGCGCTGGACTGGGGACATCCGTTTCGCTGGAAAGTCCTTGAGAAAGATGCACACCGAAGACGTGGTTCGTCACGGCATCGCACACGTGCCTGAGGGACGAGGCATCCTCACCGAGCTCACGGTCGAGGAGAACCTGAAGCTCGGCTCCCATTTGCGCAGCGACGGCCCGGCGGTGCGCAAGGACTACGAGCGCGTGTTCGAGTACTTCCCCGTTTTGCGCGATCGGCGCCGGCTGTCGGCGAGCACACTGTCCGGGGGGGAGCAGCAGATGCTCGCGCTCGCGCGCGCATTCCTGATGAAGCCGCGGCTCATGCTGCTCGACGAGCCCTCGCTCGGACTTGCTCCGCTGGTGGTGCGAGCGATCTTCGAGATCATCCGAGCGATCAACAATGAGGAGCGCGTGGCGGTCCTGCTCGTGGAGCAGAACGCCCGCCTCGCCCTGGACATGTCGAGCAAGGCCTACGTGCTCGAGGTCGGTCGCCTCGCCATCACCGGCACCAGCGCGGAGCTGAAAGGCAACGATGCGGTGCGCCGCTCGTACCTGGGTTACTGATGCAGGAGTTCCTCCAACTTGTCGTCAGCGGCATCGCAACCGGGGGCATCTTCGCGAGCCTCGCGCTGGCACTGGTGCTGATCTACAACGCAATGGGTCTCATCAACTTCGCGCAGGGAGAGATGGCGATGGTGGCCACTTTCATCGCCTTCACCTTGATCAGTCACGGGGTCAACTACTGGATCGCGTTTCCGGCGACTTTGGTGATCGCATTCGCGGGCGGGATCGCTATCCAGCGCATCGTGATCAGGCCGGTGGAGCGCGCTCCGCTGCTGACCCTGGTCATCATCACGCTCGGGCTCACAACGCTGCTCAACGGTCTGGCCGGCGCCATCTTCGGGTACGTGCCGCGCTCATTTCCGAGCCCTTTCTCGGTGCAGACGGTTGACATCTTTGGCGCCTTCGCCAGCTACCGCGACCTTGGTGTGATCGCAGTTTCCGGCCTCGTCTTGCTCGCGATCTACCTCCTGCTTCAACGGACCACCGTCGGCCTCACGCTGCGAGCGGCCGCGCATCATCCTGCGGCAAGCCGCTTGCTCGGGGTGCGGGTCAGCTGGATGCTTGCGCTTGGCTGGGGTCTCGCGTCGGCGGTCGGCGCGGTGTCCGGGATCATGGTCGCCCCGATCATCCTGCTCGAGCCGAACATGATGCAGACGATCATCATCTACGCCTTCGCCGCCGCCGTCCTCGGTGGAATCGAGAGCCCCCTGGGCGCTGTGATCGGAGGCTTGATCGTCGGGGTCACGGTGAATCTCGCCGGGACCTACCTTCCGTTTGTCGGTGGCGACCTCCAGCTCGCGGTGGCCCTCGCAATCATCATCGGCGTCCTGGTTTTGAAGCCCAACGGCCTCCTGGGCCGGCCGAGCGTGCGGCGAGTCTAGGTCGCGTGGTCCAGCGCTTCCGCACCCTTCCGCCGCGCTACTGGCTGGTGGTGGTGGTGGTGCTTTTCTTCATCGGCCTGCCGACTGTGACCGACAGCTTCCAGGCAGGCGAGTGGGCCCAGGCCCTGGTACTTGCCATCGCGATCATGGGGCTGAACATCCTGGTCGGATACAGCGGGCAGCTGTCCCTCGGCCACGGCGCATTCATGGCTCTTGGGGCTTACATATCGGCGGTCCTCGCCCACCGCTACAAGATGGACTACCTCTTGACGATCCCGATCGCCGGCCTGCTGGCGGGAATGATCGGCTTTCTATTCGGCGTGCCGGCACTGCGACTCTCGGCGCTCTATCTCGCGCTCGCAACCTTTGCTCTCGCGGTCGTCACGCCGAGCCTGATCAAGCGGCCGAAGGAGATCACAGGCGGCGTGCAGGGAATCGTCCTGCTGCCCCCTGTCCCGCCACAGCCCATCAGCGACGCGTACGCCGCCTTGACTGGCACGGCCATGACCTCGGACCAGTGGACCTACTACGTGACGCTCGCCTGGGGCGTCGTCCTTTTCTGGCTGGCCTGGAACCTCCTCCGTCATCGAACGGGACGGGCGATGCGAGCGATTCGGGACGGCGAGGTCGCCGCTGCGGCGTCGGGGATCAACCTCGCCGGATACAAGACTCTCGCCTTCGCCATCTCGGCCTTTTACGCGGGCATCGCCGGTTCGCTGTTCGGCCTGGCGGCCGGTTTCGTGAGTCCCGACAGCTTCCCGGTCTCGCTGTCGATCCAGCTGCTGGTGGGCGCCGTGGTCGGCGGCCTGGCCTCCATCCCAGGACCTCTGATGGGTGGGATCTTCGCCTACTTCCTCCCGATCGAGTCAAACCAGTGGGTGCCTACGCAGACGTGGATCCCGGGCCAGATTGCCACCACCATCGAGAAGGCCGGCCCGGCGGTGACCTACGGGGCGGTCTTGATCCTGGTCATGATCTTCGCCCCCAACGGTATCTTCGGCCTGGTGGGGGCAGGCTACGCGCGGCTGCGCGGGCGCCTGAGGGGCATCACTGATCGTGAGAGTGGACAGATGCCACAAGACAGTCAGACTGTTTAAATACATCTCCATAAACGTGGGAGGAAGTTCTATGAGTAAGATTGCCGGTCGGATCGCTGCGGTTGCAGCCTTCATGGTCACCCTTGCCGCCTGTGGCGGATCCGCGACGCCGGCGGCCCAGACCGACGTCGGCGTCACCAGCAACTCGATCTTGCTGGGCACCACGATCGCTCAGTCGGGACCGGCTGCGGCCTACGGCACCATCGCCAACGCTGAGCTCGCGTACTTCACGTACATCAACAACACGCAGGGCGGCGTGAACGGCCGGAAGATCAACTTCAAGATCCTCGACGACGCGTACAACCCTGCGCAGACCGTCCCTCTGACCAAGCAGCTGGTCGAGCAGGACAAGGTGTTCGCGATGTTCAGTGGCCTGGGCACCCAGGACCAGACGTCAGTCCGCGACTACCTCAACGCTCAGAAGGTGCCGCAGCTGTTCGTGGCGACCGGCGCCACGACATTCATGCTCGACGAAAGCCAGCATCCCTACACGATCGGCTGGCAGCCGCCCTACCAGGGCGAAGCCCGGATCTACGCCAAGGACCTCCTGGCCAAGCACCCCAGCGCGAAGATCGGCGTGCTGTACCAGAACGACGACTACGGCCAGGACTACCTCAAGGGGCTCAAGGACGGCCTGGGCGCTTCTAACGCATCGATGATCGTCGACGCTGAGAGCTACGACGTCACCGCGGCCAGCACCGCGTCGCAGCTCGCGACGCTGAAGGCCAAGGGCGCCGACACCCTGTTCCTCTTCACCACACCCGCCTTCACGATCAAGTCGCTTGTAATCACCACAGCTCTGCATTGGGAGCCGACGATCTACCTCAACTCCGTCTCCAACCCGCAGGTCTACATGGGCATCGCGTCCAAGGCGGGCGCCGCGCTCAAGAACGTGACGAGCGTCGGCTACATCAAGGACCCGACCGACCCGCAGTGGGCCAGCGACGCAGGCATGCAGCTTTACAAGACCGTCATCGCGAACTGCACGACCTGCAACATCAACGACGGCTTCAACATCTACGGCGTCGCTGTGGCCTGGACGATGGTGGACGTTCTCAAGCAAGCGGGGACTAACATGACACGGGCCAACGTCGCGAAAATCGCGACGAGCGGCCTTGACGAGACCGCCAATCCGTTCCTCCTTCCTGGAGTCGTCGTCAAGACGACACCGACCGACCACTTCCCGATCACGCAGGAGCAGGTGATCACGTGGAGCGGGACTGGCTGGACGCTGCAGGGCAGCCTCATCGACGAGCGCGGAACGATCAAGTAGACCCAACGAGGCGGGGCCGGCCTCTAAACCGGCCCCGCCAAAGTAACCGCACGAGCTCAGAGCCTGGGGCGTGAGTTTGCGGGGATCCCTAGTATTTCGGCGAGTGGTAGCCCGGCTCAAGCCTTACTGGCTTCACCTGTACCTGCTCACCTACACACCGCTCCTCCTGCTGGCCGACAGCCGGATCACCGCGCTGTGGCAGCAGTGGATTCTCGGGCTGCTCACGTTCGCGGTGCTCTACTTTTCGGCGCTCAAGGCTCCGAAGGAGCAGCGCTTGCAGGTGTGGACCTGCGTGGTCGTCGCGACCGGGTTCGAGATCTTCGGCTCGCTGATCTGGGGCGTTTACCGCTACCGCCTTCACAACGTGCCTCTGTTCGTGCCGCCTGGCCACGGCATGGTCTACCTGTTCGGCTTGCTCGCGGCGCGCACTCCCGTCGTACTGCGGCACGGAAAGCGTGTCGCGCACGTCGTGCTGGCGGGCGCCACCACGTGGGCGCTGGCGGGTTTGACCGTCCTGCCGGTGATCACCGGGCGCGTGGACATCCAGGGCGCGCTGTGCCTGCCGGTGTTCGCCTACTTCGTCCTGCGCTCGCCGCGCTGGGCGCTGTTCTCCGCCATCTTCATCGCGACCGGCGAGCTCGAGATCTTCGGCACGTCATTCGGCAACTGGGCGTGGCTGCCGATTGCCCCCTGGACTCACATCCCTTCCGGCAACCCGCCGTCGGTGATCGCCGGCGGCTACTGCATGATCGACGCCTCGGTGCTGCTCGTGTTGCGAGCGCTCGCCTGGGTGGGCGCTCAGCCGTTCATGTCGAGGGTCGCCGTGCCGATGGTCGTGCGGTTGCCGGTCGAATCCTCACCCCACACCTCCAGCTCGACCTGATCGCCGTCGACCTTGGTCACGCGGCCGCGGCAGGTGTACGGCCGGCCGGGTTGGTCGATGCCTCGATAGCTCACCTCGAAGGTCTTGAGCGTCCCGCGATCGCCCAGCCAATCCGTCACGAGCTGGCCGAGGAAGCCGGCCTTGAGCAGGCCGTGGAGGATCACGCCGGGCAACCCGACGCTCTGCGCGTAGGGCTGGTCGTAGTGAATCTCGTAGAAGTCGCCCTGCGCGCCGGCGTACTGGACGAGCTGCCGTGTGGTCGGGTGCTTGACCAACTCGGGGATATCGTCGCCGACCGATATCGCATGCGCGCCCTGCGCGCGCCCGGCCTTCATCGCCTGATCGCTGTCCCGCGCAGCCTCGCGACCAACCGGCCTTCCTGGTTGACGTAGACGGTCTCGAAGATGATGAACAGCAGGCTGCCGCTTGATCCCGACTTCTCGTAAACGTCGGCGACCCGACCGGTCGCCTTGATCCGGTCGCCGACTTTCACGGGCTCCAAATACTCGAAGCGGTTCCCGCCGTTCAGCCAGCCCTTGCCGTATTCCTCGGCTTCCGCGAGATGGACGGATGCGGGCGCCAGCGCCACCAGGAACGTGGGCGGCGCCTCTTTGGCCCAGCGCGGGTTGGAATCGCCGAGCGCCTCAACGAAGCGTTTCAGGTGGCCCGCTTCGACCGTCGTTTCCGCCGGCGAGCCGTCCTGCCCGATCCGGGCGCGCAGGCGATCGACGACCGAGGCGGTGGTGGTCACCGGCCCCGCGGGAGCCCCAACACGCGCTCGGCGATGATGTTGCGCTGGATCTCGGAAGACCCCGCGTAGATCGTCTCCGCCTGGGCCCACATCCAACCGTACTGCCACCGTCCATCTTCGACCGCAAACGGCGAATCGGGCGCGAGCGCACCGTAAGGGCCTTCGACGCCCAGGGCGGTCTCCTGGATTCGCTTGTCCATCTCGCTCCAGTAGAGCTTGGTGAGGCTTGCATCGGCACCGGGCGCCGAGCCGTGCTGAGCCTTCGTCAGGTTGCGAAGTCCGATCAGCCGAAAGACGTGCGCTTCGATCTGCGCCTGGGCAACCTGCTGACGCACGCGGGCGTCGGCGCCCGCTCCACGCTCGCGGGCGAGGCTCGCCAGCTGCTCGACAGCCCGCTCGAAACGAGCGGCCTGCGCGAGACCGCCGCGCTCGAAGCCGAACACGGTCATGGCGATCTTCCATCCCGCACCAGGCTCGCCGACCAGGTCCCGATCCTCCACCACCGCGCCCGAGAGGAAGATCTCGCAGAACTCGCCGCCACCCGTCATCTGCCGGATGCGCCGAACCTCGACGCCCGGCTGGTGCATGTCGACCAGGAAGAAGCCGATCCCGTGATGAGCTTCGGCGCCCACATCCGTGCGCGCCAGCAGAAAGCTCTTGTCCGCGTAGTGCGCGCCGCTCGACCACGTCTTCTGGCCGCTCAGCACCCACCGGCCGTCGCGTTTTTCCGCCCGCGTCCTGAGCCCGGCGAGGTCGCTGCCCGCGTCGGGTTCGCTGAACCCCTGGCAGAAGATCAGCTCGCCGCTCAGGATCTTCTCGATATAAGTGTCCTTCTGCCACTGCGACCCGTGCACGAGGAGCGTCGGCGCGAGCAGGCTGACTCCAAGACGACCCAGGATGATCGGGGCCGCGGTCTTAGCGATCTCCTCCTGGTAGATGGCCTGCATCACCGGCGTGGCGGCACGCCCGCCGGCCTCGCGGGGCCACGCCAGCTTCAGCCAGCCGCCCTCGTGGAGCTTGCGCTGCCACTGACGCTGGAGCTCGGTGTCGTCGTCCTCGCGGTAGCCGCCGACGCCGCCATGCCTCCACCCCGCGGGGAGATTGAGCTCGAGCCACGTTCGGACCTCGGTCCGGAAGGCTTCCTCTTCCTCGGTGAAACTGAGATCCACGTTCCGAGGCTAGCAAAAACGGGCATATTTGAGGCATGGCAGTTGATGTTTTCTGCGGTCGCTGCGGTTCTGTGCTCCTCGATCCAAACGCCCCATGCCCTCGCTGCGGGGCGCCTGCATCAGGCAGCTACGGCCGGCGGGTCACGCGGAGCCGCAAGAGCCCGCTGACAGCGGCCGCGCTCGCTGTGATCCCCGGATGCGGGCACTTTTACCTCGGGCACAACGTGAAAGGGCTGGCCTACCTGCTCGGCATCGGCGGGCTCCAGTTCTTCGGGTTTGACCTCGACCTCACCGCGATCGGAGCGGTCGTCGGAGTGCCGATGGAGCTCGGCGGCGGGACGCTGTGGCTCTTCAGCATCGTCGACGCGTACAGGACGGCCAAGCACATGGAATCTGAATCAGCCACGGCCGGCCGTCCCGCCTAGCTAACCGGTCTTCCGCCCCCTCCGGGTCACCGACTTCTTGCGAGTCGTCGTTGTCGCGGCCGTCTTCCGCCGCCGCCGCTTCGCGGGCGCTGTCAACGCCTTCTGCACCCGGCGCTGGATCGTGCGCAAGGTCCGGTCGACCGTCGTGCTGGCCGTCTTCGCGCCTTGCTCCGTCAGCTTCGCGACCTGCCGCTTCAGCTTGCGGTTCTCTTTGATGAGCTCGGCGACCATATGGTTCAACTGCGCGGTCAGCTCGGTGCCGCCGAGTCGCTTGCGTCGCGTGCGCGTGGTCGACGTGCTTTTCGCGCCTGGAGGGCGCCCGCGGCGACGCGGAGCGCCCTGTCCTTCCGCAGAGTCTTCTGCAGCCATCTGGACTCCTGGTCTTCTAAAGAATCTGGCCGGAAGGCCCTAGTCTATGCGGCGACGAGCGCCTGTTGTCTCGAGAGACTCTTGAGTCCTTCGCGTGCAAGTTCGTGTGCGGGATTCGCTTTACGACTCACATAACGGACGACTCGCCAACCGCGCCTGCAACGTTCCCGAACTTCGTGCACCGCGATGCGAAAGCTGTCGCTGGACGGCATGCGACTGCGCACCACGGGAGCGCAATCCGTGCGAACGATCACGCGGTGATATGGCCAACGAGCGGCGGCGAGATCGAGCGCGCCCGCGCACACGTGCGCCTCCAGTTGCGCGGACCCGCCGAGATGCGAAAAACCGAACGATTCCGTATACACCGCGCGGCCCCTGACAAAAACGGCCAGGCCACATCCGGCCCGGCCGTTCTTGTCCAGAGCGGCGTCCACGTAGATCACCAGGCACTCCCGCAAACTGCATCCCTCCAAAGGAGAATTTGAGTGAGCCTAGCATGATGTTGCGCCCTTGTCCCGTCCCGAGCACAACATGTAGCGTCAATCGACAAACCTAATCAGAGGGTGGCAGCTCCGCTCCCATTGCGTGGTAGCCACCGTCGACGTGGAGAAGCTCGCCTGTGGTCATGTTCAGGTAGTCGGAGAGCAAGGCGCACGCGGCGCGGCCAACTGGCGATTTGTCCTGGAGGCTCCAGCCGAGAGGCGCGCGATTTTCCCACACCTCTTCGAAGTCTTTGAAGCCCGGGATGCCACTCGCGGCAAGTGTCGCCAGCGGCCCGGCGCAGATCGCGTTGACGCGAATCTTGTAGCGGCCGAGGTCTCGCGCGAGGTAGCGGGTTACCGATTCCAGAGCGGCTTTCGACACGCCCATCCAGTCGTATTTCGGCCACGCTTGCGTCGAGTTGTCGAAATCGAGGGTGATCAACGAACCGCCGTGCTCTTTCATCAAAGGAAGAAATCCTGCGGCGAGCTCCTTGAAAGAAAACGCGCTCACTTGCAGCGCAATCGCCACGCTTTCCCACGGTGTATTCAGGAAATTTCCGCCAAGCGCATCGGGCGGCGCATATGCGACCGAATGCACCAGGCCATCCAGCCTGCTCCACCGCTCACCGATCGCCTTTGCCGCGGCGGCGATGTCGGCGGGTTTCTGCACGTCCATCTCGAAGATCTCGGGGATGGGGTCCAGCTTTTTCGCAGTCATCTGCGTGATGCTCATCATCCGCCCGAAGCTCGTGAGGATCAGTTCCGCACCCTCGCGCTGCGCCTCCACGGCGATGGAATAACCGATGCTGCGCCGATCCGAGAGTCCGGCGATCAAGATCTTCTTGCCCTCGAGAATCACGCCAAGATCCTAAACCTGGCGCGGTTCTTGGCCGGTGGCGACGGGCGCGTCGTGGTGCGACCAGTCGCTCCACGAGCCGGCGTAGAGGCGTCCGTTGGGCACGCCGGCCAGCTCCATGGCCAGCAGGTCGTGGCACGCGTTGACCCCCGATCCGCAGTACACCACCGCCCCTTCACCCGCCCCGAGGCCCACGAAGCGGTCCCGCAACTCGCCCGGGGATTTGAAGCGTCCGTCGGCGCCGAGATTTTCCATCCAGGGCGAGCTGAGCGCCCCCGGAATGTGGCCGGCCTTGGGGTCGACGGGCTCATTCTCGCCGCGGTAGCGGTCCCCCGCCCTCGCGTCGATCAGCGGGACGCCCTCGAGCAGCTGCAGCGCATCGAAATCCAGGATGCGCGTGCGGTCGGGCGGCCGCGAACGAAAAGCGCCGCGGGTGACCGTAGGGATGCGGGTCTCGAGCGGCCCGTCCCAGGCCTGGAGGCCTCCGTCGAGCACCGCTTGATCGCCGTGTCCGAACCAGCCCAGCAGGAACCACAACCGCGCGGCGACCGATCCACCCGCATCGTCGTAGACGACCACTTTCGTCGCATCGTCCACTCCAGCCTTTTGCATCTCGTCCTGCACCTGCCAGGCGGCCGGGAGCGGATGGCGGCCGCCGCCTCGAGTGCCGGTCACAGCCCCCAGGTCGACGAACATCGCGCTGGGAATGTGGCCGCGCAGGTACTCTTCCCGTCCGTCGGGGCCGAGCAGGTGCCAGCGAAAGTCGATCACCCGCACGTCGGGATCGCCGATGTGCTCCCTCAGCCAGCGGGCGCTGGCCAGCGGACCAAAGGTCACCCGTGCACCACCTTCGTGTCGTGGCAGAAGTGGACCTGGTGCGGATGCAGCTCGTGCAGCTTGTGCAGGGATTCCGACCACGCATCTCGATCCGCGAACTGCCCATTCCACCCGGTCAGGTCTGCACCGTCGACCTCGCGGTAGATGTCGGACGTGTACGCCGCGTCTCCGATCATCACCGCCCCGCCGTCCGGGGTGTCGACGATGACACTCTGGTGGCCGGCGGTGTGACCGGGCGTGGCGACGACGCGAACGCCCTCAGCGACCTCCGCGTCGCCGTCGATCAGCTCGAAGCGCGCCCCGGCGAAATCGAACCACTGCGACGCCACCGTCTCAGCGTGCCGGGCGCGCGCCAGCTCAGATCGCTGCACGTAGAACGGAGCGTGCTTGAACACGGCGTTCTGGCCGCAGTGGTCGAAGTGAAGGTGGCTGTTGATGACGATGCGGACGTCCGCCGGGCTCAGGTCGTGCTCTGCCAACGCGTCGGCGACGTGCCGGTTGACGACCTTCCACTCCGCGACGAGCTCGGTGGGCCAGCCCACGCCGGTGTCGACCAGGATCGCGCCTGCCCGGGGATGCTTGATCACAAACCCGTGGACCGGGATGTCGTTGAGGGCGCCGATCCGCGCCAGGTGCAGCCGGACGATTTCCACTCGCGCAGGGTAATTGGTTACGTCGCCGATCGCACCGTCTGTGCCGAGATGAGGACCGCCTGCGCGCGGCAATCTCCCTAAGGCAAGAAAGGCGAGACGGCGAAAAGGGTGAAGAGCAGGGCGATATAGACGAGGGAGTATGCAAAAAGACGCCTCGTCCACCGCTTACCTTCGAGGTCAAGGACCGTGATGCCCACGAGTCCGATGCCCAGCACGATCGCGCCCGCGAGATAGATGGCGCCGGCCGAACCTGTGAAGAACGGGACGACGCTCACGGCGGCCGTGAGAACCGCGTACACGAGGCTCTGGCGCTTGGCGGATTTCTCCCCGGCGACGACTGGAAGCATCGGGACCTTCGCGCGGGCGTAGTCCGACTTGATCACCTGCGCGAGCGCCCAGAAATGAGGTGGGGTCCAGAAGAAGATCACGCCGAAGAGGGCGATCGCAGTCGCATCCAGGCTTCCTGAAGCCGCGGCCCAACCCACTAGTGGTGGCACCGCGCCCGCCGCGCCTCCGATGACGATGTTCTGGGGCGTCGACCGCTTGAGCCAGATCGTGTAGACGAAGACGTAGATCATCGCTCCGACGAGGTCCAGCACTGCCGCGAGCAGGTTGGCACCCGCCCAGAGCACGGCAAACGCCACGACGTTGAGGCCGATCCCGAGCGCGAGCGCGTGCCATGGCGGGATGCGACCAGCGGGCAGCGGCCGGCGACGAGTTCGCGTCATCTCGGCGTCGATGTCCCGGTCGAACCACATGTTGATCGCATGGGCGCCCCCCGCCCCGCACGTGAGGCCGATCAGTACCGCGGCCACCGCCTCCGGCCGGGGATGGCCGTGAGCCGCAGGCAGCATCACCGCGACGGCCGTCACGTCGAGCAGGGCAACGATGCGCAGCTTGAGCAGGCTGACGTAGTCGCGAGCGACACCGGCGACAGTGCGGGGCGCAGCGGCCGTCGCGACGCTCATGCCGGCCGCTTCTCCATGGCCACGCGTGACGGCCCGGTGTCCCTGTCGGCACGTGGCACGGTGAGCAGCGCCGTGGCCAGCACGCCCGCCCATACCAGAGTGGCGAGCGCCACGTGAAGGCCGTTGAAGAAGGATCCATCAGTCACAGCCGCGCCGGCTCCGACGGCGACCTGCAAACCCAGGACGGCGAGCGTCGCGACCGCTGCGATTCTGAGACCGGGCAGCCTGGCGGCCCGGAGCAGGACAAACAGGAGGAGCACGCCGATCACGAGGACTGAGCCCCGGTGCAGCATCGTCCACGCGTTCACGCCGCTGAAGTCAGGCGTGAAGCCGGAACCGCAAAGCGGCCATGATCGGCAGGCCGAATCTGCGCCACTCGCCACCAAGGTCGAGCCCGTGAGAAGCAGGAGAAAGGTTGCGCCCACCGAGATCGCCGCCAGCCGTCGCAAGGCCTGGTCCTCGAGTCCTGCGGATGGCGGCAGCGACATCACGGCCGTGGCCACGAGGAGCCCGAGTATCACCATGGCCACGCCCAAGTGTATGAGCACCAGCCAGTGGGCGAGCTCGTTCACGACGACCCCGCCGCCGAGCAGTGCCTCGCTGAGCCCCGCGACCAGCGCGGCAGTGGCAAGCCAGGCGACCAGCGGGCGCCGCTTGCGCCAGACCACCCAGGCCAGGATCGCCGTGACCGTGATGAGGAGCTCGGTCACGCTGCCCACCGCGCGGTGCGAGTACTCGATGATCGAGCCCAGGTTCGCAGCGGGGTAGGGACGGCCATGACAAAGCGGCCAGTCGGGGCACCCCAGCCCAGAGCCGGTCACGCGAACGACACCGCCGAGCGCGATCTGTAGGCAGGCTAAGATCGCGGTCACTGCGGCGAGCCTGGGGAAAAATTTGACACCGCCCATCGACGACCTAGTTTCCCAGAGTCGTTAGCTCGGCCGCGAGCACCCCCTCATCCAACTGGCCGATATGGCGCGCGGCGATGGTGCCGTCGGCTCGCACGAACACCGTCGTGGGAAACGCGATCGCGCCGTATGCGTGGCCCACGCTGAGGTCCGAGTCAAGCAGCGCCGCCTGGTTGAGTCCGACAGAGGTGAGGAACGAGCGGGCCGCCTGGCTGCTGTCGCCCTCGTCGACCAGGACGAGCTGCATACCCGGGCGCTGGCCCACGAGTCTCCGCAGCAGTGGCATCTCGGCGCGGCAGGGTGGGCAGTACGACGCCCAGAAATTGATCACCGCGGGTTTGCCGGCAAGATTTGCGAGCGTGACCTGCCGGCCGTCGGTGCCGGTCAACGAGAAAGCCGGAGCCTGGCCGCCCGCGTCATTCGGCGCCTTGATCGGTCCTGCGATCGTGGCCAGCGCCTGCAGCACGTCCGGCGCGCCCCAGCCATCGCCGCCCGACGCCAGCTCGTGCAGGCCCGCCGGGCTGAGTCCCGCGATCAACCCCGGCGGCATTCCGGCGCCGACGCCCGGTACCCCTCGATAAATGAGTCGCACGTATCCGTGACGGTCGACGAGGGCGAGCGTCGAGGTATGGACGTCGCCGGCGGCGAGCTGCACCCCGAACGGCTTCCAGAAGGCCGTGAGCGCGTCGGTGCTGCCGGTCGCGAATGTCCAGGGCGCTCCGATCTTGTCGGAGTAGGCGCTGAGCGCGGCGGGCGTATCGGTGGACGGGTCGGTCGTGACCTCGGCCAGGATCACCCCGGCCGGCATGTGCTGCTCGATCTCGAAGAAGAGCGCCGCATACAGCGGACATGTCTCGTGGCAGCTTGTGTTGAACGCCGCGATGACAAGGTCTCTGCCCGCTGTGGTCACCGGGTCGACCGGCTGTCCCGACTGGTCAACCAGCTCGTAGTTGGGCATCGCCACGAACTTGCCCGAGAGCTCGCCGAGCCCGAGGTTGACCTCGTCATTGCCGGCATACGCAGACCCCGCGATGAGATGTCCGGCGTCGATCCCCAGCAGTAGTGGCTCCACGTGTCCTGCGGTGATCGTGATCGCCACCCGCTGCACGTCGCCTCCCAGGCGCACCGAGTCATACGCGCCGGACGGCACGGACACCGACGTCACGTCGCGCTCGGCCGGGGCGGCTGGAGCGGCTCCGGAGACATCACCGAGCGAGACCCACTGCCCGCCTCCATGGATCATCAGCGGCGAGCGCGGAAATGAGCCATCGGTCTTGCCCGCGACCGCCACCAACAGCGTGCCCGTGGCCGGCTGGGCGCGCTGCCCCAGCAGGATGAACACCAGGGCGACGAGGGCCACGCCCGCGGCCCCAAGCCAGAGGACCCTCGCGCTCCTGGGCAGCTACGCCACCACGAGAGGTGGGCCGCCATACCTGGCGGCCACCTGGTCGATGTAGGCGGCGCAGATCTCCGCCACGGCCGGGCTGTGGATCTGGATCACGTTCTCGGCGTTCATCTCTCCGCTGTGCGAGAGGTTGAAGCTCCCGGTGTAGACGTAATCGTCCGCGACCAGGATCTTCGCGTGCATGAAGTCGTGCACGGTCCCTTTGGCGTAGGGCGTCGATCGCTTCGCACCGAACCTGACCGCAGCCACCACCGAGTGGAACGCGGCGATCTTCCAAGAGGCCGTGGACTGCCCGGCCCACTGGCGCTGGACCTCATCCATCTGAGTCGCATCGTACACACCGGCGATGTTGACGCCCGGGTGCTCGACCACCTCCGCGAGCGTGCCCAGGATCGGGCCGGAAGTGATCACCGGTGAGCAGATACGGATGCGTTTTACCGCGGTGGAGATCGACCTCGCCATGGCGTGGACCAGCTTGTCCGCACGCCCTGGGCAGAAGTAGGGGCGGACCTCGGTGCCGTCGGGGAGCGACGACCAGCCTGCCGAGATCCGGCCCGACAGCGCGACCACCGGCTTATGCCAGAGCTCTTCGAAGTTGGCGTGGTACGCGGTGGCAAGGTCTCCCGAGGCGACCGTCAGCATGACGTTCTCCTCTCGGTTCCATGAGTCGTTGGTCCAGTTCGTCGACCCGGACAGTAGAGAGGCTTGCGGCGTGCCGGCGTCGCGCACCACGTACTTGTGATGCATCAGGTCGGGCACCCCGGAGACGGGCTTGATCTGCACGCCGATCGCACGCAGCCGGTCGGCGAATGCCCAGTCGATCTCCGGTGGCGGAGGGACTGGGATCGCCTGCGCGTGATCCTGGTTGAAGAGGAGCCGCACGGGCACGCCTCGCTTCACGGCGCGGTCGAAGGCGCCGAATAGAGTGTTCCCAGGAGAGTCCTCCAGGCGCAGGTCGTAGATGGCGATGTCCAGGGCGGACGTTGCGCCGTCGAGAAAGGACGAGACCCTCTGCGCGACGGCGTCGGCGTTCTGGCCGCCGTCGGTGAGGAAGAAGAGGTCGAGCGGAGGTTTCGCCCCTATGGCGGGTACACCTTGCCTTCCCCGGTCTGCTCTCGTGGCTCCTTGAGTCTGACAGGCAGCGGCCGGGTTGCCATCTCTGCCGCCTCCTCCGGGTCGTCGGTGAAGCTCAGCAGCTTGAGGTCGTCCGCGGCGATCGCTCCGGCTTTCAGGACGACGTCCTCGAGCCAGTCGATCAGTCCCTTCCAGTAGCTCGTTCCGTAGAGCACGATCGGGAAATGCTCGATCTTTCCGGTCTGCGCGAGAGTAAGTGACTCGAAGAGCTCGTCGAGGGTGCCGATCCCGCCGGGGAAGATGACGAACCCACGGGCGTACTTGACAAACATGTTCTTGCGCACGAAGAAGTACCGGAACTCGACGCCCAGGTCGACGTACTTGTTGAGCGACTGCTCCTGCGGCAGCTCGATGTTGCACCCGACCGAAAGCCCGCCCGCCTCATGGCATCCCTTGTTGACCGCTTCCATGATCCCGGGGCCGCCACCCGTGATGACGGCGAAACCACGCCGTGCCAGCGCGGCGCCGAGCTCGATTCCCTGCCTGTAGTACGGGTCGTCCGGCTTGGAGCGCGCGGACCCGAACACGGTGACTGCCGGACCCACCTCGCCGAGGGCGTCAAAGCCCTCCACGAACTCAGAGAGGATGCGCAGGACACGCCACGGATCGGCGTGGTGGCTCAGCTCCTCGATCGCGTCGCGCTCGAGCAGCGCCTTGTCGGCAGGGGCCTGCTCGGCGGGGACGACCAGGCGGCCGGCGCGGCGGCGATCGGACATCCGGCTATGCACTTGCTGCGGATTCGGCTGCCGATTCAGCCTGGCCGTCATTGGTCGCGATCGGGGCGGCGGTCGGAGCTGCCGTATCGGCGTCGACTGAGATGGTGGCGCGCTTCGTGCGCACAGCGCGGTGAGCCGCGGTCTTGGTTCCGTTCGGGGGCGGGGTTTCATTCTTGTGGGCGGGCTCGGGCAGCGCCGGCGCCTCGGTTTCGTGCCTCGATAGCGGCTCGGCCGTGATCGGTTTTGACGGGAGCCGGGAGGTCGAGTGGTCGGGCATCTCGAGCACGTGGTCGAGATGCGCCCGCAGCGACGCCACCTCCGCTTCGAGCTCGTGGACTCGGCGCCGGTGACGCATGTGCTCGCTGAAATGGTGAAGGCCGTCCATCCAGTGGTAGAGGGTCCCGGCGATCAGCACGACCGCCAGGGGGACGACGGCCACCGTCCAGAGCGGAATGCCATCGATGTGAAAGATCGACCAGTGCACATCGACCGTGGTCAGGTTGCTGTAGCCGAAAACGGTCCCTGCGGCGCCAATGGCGAGGCCGACCACGAGCGCGCTTGCGAGCATGAACCGCTGCCAGAGATGACTCAGGTCGGGCACCGGCCGAAGGTTACCCGTTTTGACCGGCTTTCGATGCGTTTAGATCGGCTTCCACACGAGCTCGCGGTTGCCGGAATCGGGGCGTAGCCACGCAAGCAGGACCTCTGCCTCACGCTCGACGGCCTTGCGGTTCCTAACTGAAAGCGGGGCGAACGCACCCAGCGACATCACGGCGCGGCCTTTCAGGGGTGCGTCCCAGGCGCCGGCGACGATGCCGTCGACCAGGAACGTGGGCAGCACGTCGCCGTTCCTGCGAATCACGACCTTGCGGATCGCCTCCGGAAGCACGCGCTCCCGCCGGTCATAGGCAAGCAGAAGGTTGTCCCATTTGGGCAGAAATCGAACGGGCGCGACAGGCTCGTCTGGGCGCGGAGCATCGCGGAGGTCGAGCAGCTTTGGTCCGTCCTCAGTTTCGAAAGTGACGAGGTCGAGCGAGTCGAGGGCGGCCGAGAAGGTGGTCACCGATCGGCCGAGCCACTGGGCGAGGTCGGCCCGGCTGGCGGGGCCGAACGAGGAGAGATAGGAGGTCACGACTGCACGGACGGCATCCTCGGAATCGGCCACGGGAAGCGGCGCGCGCCGGTAGCGGCTGCCGGCGAAGTGTCCGAACCGGGCGTCCTCGTGATGGTTGATGACGGCGCCGACCGAAACGAGGACGCTGAACGAGACCCAGTCGGGCAGGTCGGCCGGGATGCGATGCCGGAACAACCTCTGGAGCTCCGGCTTCTTCAGCGCCTTGGAGTCGAGCTCCACGAGGATCTCTTCGCGCAGCGCTTCGACGTCGACTCCGCGCTCAGCGAGCTGCCGGGGTCCTTCGGACCAGACGTGGCGTGGAAACCTCGAGGCGATCCGGAAGAGGTCGAACTGGCGCGCGCTGACCAGGTGCAGCGTTCCGCGCATCAGCGTCGCTTTGTAGACAAGGTGCGCGGACAGCGCCTTCTCCAGCTCTTCGCGTTGGAAGTCCTGGACCCGCGACCACAGGCCGATGTAGGGCGACGGTGAGTATTGCGCCTGCATGCCGGCGAGACGCTCGATCGCCGTCACGGCGTCGATGTCTGCGCGCTCGAGCAGCATCTGGCGCGAGAGCGTCCAACGATTCAGCTTCCGAAGCGAGACCGTCTTGCTAACGGGACGCCACCCGTTCGAGGACGCCGGCGAGCTTTTGCGGGCGCGACAGAAACAGCAGGCTAGCGGATGCGTTCAAGGACGATGACCGGGATCTTGCGGGTCGTCTTCTTCCGGTAGTCGTGGAAGGTTGGGTTGATGTCGGCGTGCTGCGTATAGAGGCGCTCGTACGCATCGCCGTCCGCAACATGAGCGCGAGCCTTGAACTTGTCCTTGCCCATCTCCACGGTGACCTCTGGCTGCTTGAGGAGGTTGTGGTACCAGGACGGGTGCGTCGGCGCGCCGCCCTTCGAGGCGACGATCACGATGTGGTCTCCGTCGCGGGTGTACACGAGCGGGTTCTCGCGCACGTCACCCGACTTCGCCCCCTGGGTCGTGAGGATCAGCACGTCGCGGCCCTCAAATGGGCCCGAGGTAGCCTTTCCGTTGGCCCGAAGGTCCTGGATCAATCCGCGGTTGAAGTCTTGAAAGCTTGTAGTCATCACCGGTTTCATACCCGTTGGACCCGTCGGCCCATTCCAAGAACTGCTTCAATTTGGTTGTGGCCGCACCTACACATGTCCGCTCGGACCAGTACGCCCAGCAGTTCGAAGCCGCCCAAGACGACTTCATCCGCCTCGTCGAGTCGCTGAACGACGAGCAGTGGCATCTCGGGGGCAAGAATTTTCCCCAGCGCATCAATGACGAGGACGAGGGCCGGCCGGTAGGCGTCATCGCGCACCACGTCGCAACCAACGGCGACTACATCACAGAGCGGATTCAGACGATGCTTGCGGGCGGACCCCTGGCGCCCATCAACATCCGTGAAGTCAATTCCGAGCACGCCAGGTCGCACGCCAATGTGACCAAGGACGAAGTGCTGCGCCTCCTGCGCGCCAGCAAGGGCAGGATCGCCAATGCCGTGCGATCCATCCCGGACGATCAGCTCGACATCGAGCGGAGCACGCCGGCCGGCCCGATGTCGGCAGCTCAACGCGTCGAGAGGGTGCTGATCGGACACATGAAGCAGCACCAGGGATCGATCGAGGCGGCACTGAATTAGGCCGCAACCGGTTCGGCCTGGTGGAGGTGGCGAGAATTGAACTCGCGTCCGAAGCAGCCTCCTCCGAGATCTCTACGAGCGTGTCCAGGAATTTGATTTCGCCTGGCGGCTCCTCCTGACGGGATCCGCTTCAGCCAGCTGCGGTGCATGTCCCGCCCCAGGGCCGCGGCGCCCCTGGAGCAGCAATCCGGTCTATGTGATGCCGTACCCCGATCCGCCGGATTGACCGGGACGACACCCGGGATCTAAGTCCCGGGGCTCACGTCTCTACTGCTTACGCAGCGAGGGCGAAAGCGTTGTTCTTGTTGGCATTTGTAAAAACGCCTGCGCTGTAACGCGCGCGCCCTCGGCTCGCAATCCCGAAGCTCAACTGCCCCGTCGAGACCAGACACCCCCACAAGGCCGAACTTGGTTGCACCCTGGATTCTACCCAGGTGGCGTCCCTCCTACACTGGACGCACATGGCGGTGAACCTCGACCGGATCGGCCGGGCCAGCCTCAAGGAGCTCGGCGACATCCGCATCGACGACGTCCTGTCGTTCATCGATCGAGGCATCGAGAACATTCCGAGCTACATGGACCTCTACCGGCGCTGGGAGACACAGCAGTGGGCGGTCGCCGACCTGGACTTCACGCTCGACCGCAAGGACTGGCTGAACGCGACCGAGCTCGAGCGCAAGTCGACGCTGTGGTCGCACCGCCTCTTCTTCAACGGAGAGGAGCGGGTCACCGCCACGCTCGCCCCGTTCGTATGGGCCGCGCCGACCCCCGAGATCGAGATCTTCCTCTCCACCCAGATGGTCGACGAGGCGCGGCACACGGTGTTCTTCCAGCGCTGGTGGCACGACGTGGTCGGCACTCGAGCCAACAGCCTCGGCGAGCTCTTGGCCGAGATCCGCCCGAACGCCAACGCCGGATACAACGAGCTCTTCTACGACCGCCTGCCCTCGGCTGCCCAGAGGCTGGCCGGCAACCCCAAGGACTTCGACGCCTTCATCGAGGGCGTGACGATCTACCACATCATCGTCGAGGCGACGATCGCCCTGACCGGTCAGCGATTCGAGCTCGAGTCGATGCGCGAGCTCGGGAGCACCGACCGCGGCTTCTATCGCGGTTTCACCGCGGTCGCACGCGACGAGTCGCGGCACGTGAGCTTCGGCATCAAGGTGCTGCAGGAGGCCGTCCGAGAAAACCCGGAGCGCTTCGCCCCGCTGATCCAGAAGACGCTCATCGAATGCCTGCCTCTCGTGACCGGCACGCTGGACCCGCCCGATCCTCGCTACATCACCGAGTTCGGACATACCGAGAGTGAGATCCTCCAGTTCGCGTTTGATTCACTGAACAAGCGGCTGCGGGCGATTGGAATCAACCTGGCCGCCTGAGGTCCACCCAAGGCCGGCAGCGGAGATCGTCCGGATGGGCCCGGACGACAACGAGCGTGTGAGCGCGGCCGCGCACCTCTTCGACGGCGCGCCGCAACCCGCGGCTGTCAATCGCTTCCTGGCCGACCCGACCCACCACCTTTTGATCGCCTACTCGGCCGAGGCGCCGGCCGGTTTCGTGTCAGGCGTGGAGGTGACGCATCCGGACAAAGGAACCGAGATGTTTCTGTACGAGCTCAGCGTCGACACCGACCACCGGCACCACGGCATCGGCACCGCGCTGGTGCGGGCGCTGGCCGAGCTCGCCCGCCAGCAAGGGTGCTATGGGATGTGGGTGCTGGTCGACGATGAGAACGCTGCGGCCGCGGCGACCTATCGCAAGGCGGAGGGAGACGTCGAAAGCCAACCGCTCATGTTCAGCTGGCGGTTCTAGGCCGCCCAGCGCATCCCCCGGCCCGCGCGCCCACCTCATGAGCACGCGATCCGGCGGCAGGAACTGAAACTCGCGGCCGACTTTGATCACCTGCCACCCACCTTCATGCACGAGGCGATGGTGGAACCCGGAGCTCTTTGGTGTCCAGACGCTCGTCGCAAGCCTGGAGGCTCGCCCACCGCCGCCCGTAGTTTTTCGAGGGTGTTTCCCCCTCCCCCGACACACAAATAGCTTACCAAACGCATGTTCGTGTCAATGACTAATTTACACAAACCCGTCCACCCAGACGCCAACCACCCCCACCAAGCCCCACCCCCACTCCCTCCTCCCAGGCCTTCCGTCGTACCTCGCACTTAGAGGAGCCCGATGGATCAGCGCGAGCCCGGCGACTCCCCCGCCACCAGCTCCCTCAGGTGCTCCGCGACGTCCCATGTCCAGAGCTCGACCACATGGCCGCCCGGGTCCGTCACGTAGGCGGCGCGCCCTCGACCGTGGGCGTACTTCCCGTGATCGTGGTCGAGCACGGTGTAACCATTCTCCCTGAGCCGCTTCACGACGGAGGCGTATGACTCGGCCGGCAGGCCCATCGCGTAGTGCACGTGGACCCCGCCGCGGCCGCCGCCCAACCCGATCTGCGGCCGCCAGAGACCAATGCGGGTACGGTCGCCGGCCATCACCCACACCGTCTCGTCGGCCCAGCGCTCGACCACCGGGAATCCGAGGACCTCCGAGTAGAACTTCTCCGCAGCGACGAGGTCGCCCTGCTCCAAAGTGATCTCGCTCACGCCGCTTACCGGCACCGGGCGCACGCTCTCCGTCATCCTCGCCTCATCGCACGCGCGATCTCGCGCTTCGCATCACGCTCCGCGATCGCCTCGCGCTTGTCGTACTGCTTCTTGCCTCGCGCCAGCCCAACCTCGACCTTGGCATGGTTGCGCGAGAAGTAAACGCGCAGGGGGATCAGCGTGTAACCCTTCTGGCGCACCTTCCCGATCAGGCTCGAGATCTCCCTGCGATGGAGCAGCAATTTGCGCGGACGCATCGGCTCGTGGTTCATGAGATTGGCCTGCGTGTACGGAGAGATGTTCACATTCTCCAACCACGCCTCGTTACCGTCTATTCGCACGAACCCATCACGCAGATTGGTGCGCCCATTGCGCACCGACTTGACCTCCGAACCGGTGAGCATCAGCCCGGCCTCGAGCTTCTCATCGATGAAATAGTCGTGGTACGCCCGCCGGTTGACGGCCATGTCGCGCTGCTTCTCGTCTTTTTCAATGCGCCCTGCGCGCGCCCGGTTTTCAGGCATCGCCCAAAACCTGCTTGGCAGGCGCCGGGCGCTTCCCTGGCAGCTGCACGACGTCCAGTACATAACGGTCGCCTTCCAAATGGCCGCTCAACACCTTGACCCTCCCGCGTTTGGTCGGAAGAGTCACTCCCGGCCACGGCTGAAGCGCGCGAACGCGTCTATCGATCTCCTGCGCCCCCATCTCCCACTCGAGCTCACCATCTTCCCTGCTGAATCTCCGCGCAACCGTGGCAGCCCCATGTTCCTGCTCGACAGCCTTTTTCTCCTCGAGATGCTCGAGCGTTTCCACGAGAAGCTCTGCGCCCAGGACGGCCAGCCGCGACGTCAGCGCGACGGCGTCCTCGTGCGCGCCAATCTCCACCGAGCGCGCCGCGAGGATCGCGCCATGGTCCAGTTGCTCGTCCATGCGCATGATGGTGACGCCCGTCGCGACGTCGCCGGCCAGAATCGCACCCGCCACCGGCGCGGCGCCTCGATGTCGCGGCAGCAGCGACGCATGCACGTTGACCGCGCCGAGCTCCGCAATGCCCAGCACCGACCGCGGGATGATCTGTCCGTAAGCGACCACGACGAGCAGATCGGGCAACAGGCGCCGGATGCGCTCCACCACCTCGGGTTCGCGCACCCGCTCGGGCTGATAGACCTCGAGGCCGAGCTGAACGGCGGCCACCTTCACAGGCGGTGGAGTCAGCTTCATGCCACGGCGCGCCGGCCGGTCTGGCTGCGTGATGACCAGCCGGATGTCGTGACCCGAATCGACGAGAGCGTTCAGGGACGGCACGGCGAACTCGGCAGTGCCGGCGAAAACGAGCTTCAGGAAGGCTTTACCCAGACGCCGCGGCGACTGCCTCGGCCTCTTCGTGCTCCTCTCCCACGAGCTCTTCGACGCGGCGCAGCGTGTCGAGGCTGGTCAACCGGTCCGTGAATAGCACGCCGTCCAGGTGGTCAAGCTCGTGCTGGAAGGCGCGCGCGGTGAAGCCGGTGGACTTGATGCGCACCTGTTTGCCGTGGCGGTTGAGCCCTTTGACGACGACGGCCTCGTAGCGCTCGACCTCGCCGACCCAGCCCGGCTTGCTCAGGCAGCCCTCATATCCGACCTGGCTGCCGGCTGACCTGACGATCACGGGGTTGACCAGCCCCCAGATCTGGTTTTCATCGCCCTTCACCACGCACACGCGCAGGGGCACCCCTATCTGGTTCGCGGCCAGGCCGGCGCCAGGCGCGTCAAGCATCGTCTCGGCCAGGTCGTCGAGCAGCTTCTGGATCGATGTGTCGACGCGCGCGACCTTCTTCGCCTTTTCGCGAAGCACCGGCTGGTCAAAGTTCAAAATGGGTCGTACGGCCACGATCGGATTCTACCCAGCGAGTGGTTCAGCCAACGCGAATGGCGCATGATCCCACTCCCTCATCCTGTTACGTCACCGGGTCGACGTCGTAGCTCCAACCTTTTCCGCGGGCTGCGAGGTGGCGCGCGCGCTGGAGGTCATCCCCTTTCAAGGTGACCTGCCAGCGATATTCGCCGCGCAGGCGGTGGATGAACGCCGGGGCCGGGCCCATGACGCGGATGCCGTCGATCCCTTCCTTCAGGAGACCGGTGGCCAGCGCCTCGGCCGCCTCTCGGGCCGACGCCGCCGCCTTCGCGTCGTCGGCGTCAGTCCGCGTCAGCACCGCCAGCTCGGCGAAGGGCGGAAACACGAACGCCTTGCGCGATGGCAGCTCGGCGGCGTAGAAGCCCTCGTAGTCGTTGGCGGCCGCGCAGCGAAGGCTGTAGTGATCGGGGTTGCTGGTCTGCACGACGACGCGCGACGATCGCCCGTCGCGGCCGGCCCGTCCCGCGACCTGGACCACCAGTGAGAACGTGTTCTCCGCGGATCGATAGTCGGGGAAATGCAGCGGCAGATCGGAGTCGACCACTCCGACGCACGTGACCGCCGGCAGATCGAAGCCACGCGCCACGAGCTGTGTGCCCACGAGGATGTCGGCGCGCCGCTCGCTGAACGTCTCCCAGATGTCGAAGTACGAATCGGGCCCTTTCGCCGCGTCGCTGTCGAGCCGCAGCACCCGCGCCTGCGGCCACAGCTTCTTGACGATTCCCTCCAGGCGCTGCGTGCCCATCCCCATCCCCCTGATGTTGCGGCTGCCGCAGTGATCACAGACGGAAGGCATCGCGCGCGAATAGCCGCAGTAGTGGCAGACGAGCCCATCAATTTCGGCGTGCTGCACGAGCGCGACCGAGCACCCCAGGCACTGCACCGACTTTCCGCAGTCGCGGCACAGCACGAACGTCGACAGTCCCCGCCGGTTCAAGTAGAGGATCACCTGCTCCTCGTTCTCGAGCGTCCGGCCGACCACCTCGACCAGGCGCCGCGACAAAGGCTGCCGGTTGCCCGAGGCTGCCTCGTCGCGCATGTCGACGAGCTCCACGTCCGCGTCGCGTCCGCGGACGCGCCTGGTCAGCTTCGCAAGCGCCATCTCGCCGTGCGCCGCGTCGTGATACGTCACCACGCTCGGGGTGGCCGAGCCCGCCACCAACCGGGCGCCGCTCACCGCCGCCAGGCGGCGCGCGACCCAGCCCGCCTCATAGCGCGGCGTGCGGTCCTGCTTGTAGGCGGCCGAGCCTTCCTCGTCCAGGCAGATGAGCCCGAGCCGCGGGATTGGCGCAAACACCGCCGACCGGCTGCCGAGGACGACCTGGGCCTCGCCCCGTCGCGTGCGCCACCACTGCTGGGCGCGCTCGAGCTCGGTCAGCTGGCTGTGAAGGATGGCCACCGGCGCAGCGAGGCGGGCGCGGACCCGCTGCACGAGCTGCGGCGTGAGCGAGATGTCCGGAACGAGGAGCAGCACGCGCAGGCCGCCGGCGAGGACTTGCTCCGCCGCGGCGAGATAGACCTCGGTTTTGCCGCTCGCGATCACCCCATGGAGGAGCGTGACCTGGTTGGCGCCGATGATGTCCAGCGCCTCCTTCTGCTCGCTGGTGAGCTCTGGGCGCGCGGCGGGCGATGGCGCGCCCGTCGCGAGCTCCACCAGCCGGCTGTGCCGCCGCTGGCGAGTCGAGGCCTGCGACCCGCTCGAGCCGGTCGCGCGAACCCGAGGCGGGAGCATCGCGCGAAGGCACTCGATGAGTGGCAGCCAGTAGTGATCGGCCACGAGACGTGCCAGGGCCACCTGGTGCGGCAGCAGGAGCGGATCGCTGCCCGCGGTGGCGATCGGCTTGACCTCGACGCCGGGGTCTGCGGTCCCGAGCGAGACCACGAAGCCGTACGTGCTCCGCCTCCCGAACGGGACCGTGACGCGGTGGCCCGGCACGACGTCCACACCCTCCGGCACCGCATAGGTGTAGGTCTCGCGCCCGGATCCCCGAGCCGCCTCGACCGCCACCTCGGCGTACAGCAACTCTCTAATGCTTCGGAAGTCGAGGGACCACCAGGTCCAGGATGCGGTCCGCCATCTCGCGCTTGGTCATCTTTTCGAGCTCATGGCTCGAGCCGTCGGAGAAGATGACCACACCGGCGTTCTGGTCGCTGCCGAAGCCGATGTCCTTGCGCGAGATGTCGTTGGCGACGATGCCCTGCAGCCCCTTGCGCTTCATCTTCTCGAGTCCCTTGCCAGCGAGATCCGAGTCCTCCGCCGCGAAGCCGACTCGAAATACTCCCGCGGCGTCCTTCTCCTTGCCCAGGGCCGCGATTAGGTCTGGTATGGACTCGAGCTCGAGCGTCAAAGTGGGCGTGTCCTCTCGACGGATCTTGCCGGCCTGCGACCTCGTCGGGCGAAAGTCGGCCACCGCCGCGGCCATCATCAAGAGGTCCGCGCCCTTGATCTCGGAACGCAGCTCCTCCAGCATCTCGTCTGCAGTGACCACCTCCCTCTCTTTCACTCCGTGGTGGGCAGGGTGGTTGGCCGTCGTGACAAGCGTCACCTGCGCGCCGCGGTCGGAGGCGGCGGCGGCGATGGCGAACCCCATCTTCCCGGTCGAGTAGTTGCTGATGAAGCGGACCGCGTCGATCCGCTCTCGGGTTCCGCCGGCGGTGACGATGACTCGCCGTCCGGCAAGGTCATAGCGCGACCGCACAGCGCCCGCCATCGCTTTCAAGAGCTTCGACGCCTCCGCGAGCCGGCCAGTGCCCACGTGGCCGCTCGCGAGATGGCCCGTCTCTGGCTCGACCACAGTGAAGCCGCGATGCCGGAGGGTGGCGACGTTCTCGCGCACGACCTGCTTCGACCACATCGCGTCGTTCATCGCCGGGGCGATGACGACCGGGCACCGCGCAGCGAGCACCGTGGCAGTGACGATGTCGTCGGAGCGGCCGCCTGCGACGCGACCGATCACGTTCGCCGTGGCCGGCGCAAGGAGGATGAGCTGGGCCCAGTCGCCCAGCGCGACGTGGGGCTCCGGCGACCCGTCCGCCGACCACAGGCCCGTGAGCACCGGCTGGCCGGTGACGCCCTGGAACGATGGAGGCCCGACGAAGCGCATCGCCGACGGCGTCATCGCGACGCGCACCTGGCAGCCCGCCTGGGTGAGCGCCGAGGCGAGGTCGACCACCTTGTACGCGGCGATTCCGCCGGACACGAGCAGCGCCAGGCGAAGCCCGTACAGCTCATCGGGTATCGCGGTTGGGTCCAGTGGCATCGGCTAAGTTTGCGACGCGCGAGCTTGCTTGATGATGGCAAGGATCTCGGCGACCGCGCCATCGAGCTCGTCGTTGACCACCACGTGGTCGTAGCGCGCGGCGAACTCCATCTCTCGCGTGGCGATCTGCCGGCGCGCCTCCATGTCTTGAGAGGTTTCGGTGTTGCGCTTGATCTGACGCTTCACCAGCTCGTCGACCGAGGGCGGGGCGACGAAGATGAAGATCGCGGCGGGCGCTTTCGCCCGCACCTGCTCGGCGCCCTTCACCTCGATCTTCAGAACGACGTCGTGGCCCTTGGCACGGTCCCGCTCGACCCGCTCGGCCAGGGTCCCGTACAGGTTGCCGTTGTAGGTCGCGTGCTCGAGGAACGCGCCATCCTCGATCAGCTGCTCGAAGCGGTCTCGGCTGACAAACGAGTAGTCGACCCCATCCACCTCGCCGGGTCGCGGCGCGCGGGTGGTGCAGGAAACCGAGTAGCGCAGGTTTCGATCGAGCTCGAGGAGGCGCTTGATCAGCGTGTCCTTCCCGACGCCCGACGGCCCGGAGATGACGATGAGCAAGCCTTGCTTTGTCTCCGGCCTCAAAGCCGTCACCGCCCACCCGGCGAGCGGGGAGGTGAACTGCCGAGCGAGGCCCAGAACTCTTCAAAGTCGGAAGGTGGCGGAGCTTCGAAGCTCATCTCCTCGCCGGTGCGGGGATGGCGCAGGCGCAGGCGCCACGCGTGGAGCAAGGGCCGCAAGACGCCCGCCTCCGCTCCCCCGTATTCGGCGTCACCTGTCACCGGGTAGCCCAACGCCGCGAGATGCACGCGGATCTGATGGGTTCGGCCGGTGTCGAGGGCACAGCGCAGGAGAGTATGGCCGCCGCGCCGCTGGACCACCTGGTAGCGCGTGCGCGCGAAACGGCCGCCGCTGACGACGGCCATCCGCTTGCGCTCCTTGGGATCGCGCCCGATGGGCCCCTCGAGCTCCCCGGCTTCGTCCTTCAGCAGCCCGCGAACTATCGCCATGTAGGTGCGGCTGAGGGAGCGGTCCTTGAGCTGGGCCGAAAGCGCTCGGTGACTCGCGTCGTTGCGGGCGACGACGATCAGGCCGGACGTGCCCTTGTCGATCCTGTGGACGATGCCCGGGCGCGACACACCTCCGACCGCGGACCAGCCCCCGCCCCGGCCCAGCAAAGCGTGCACCAGGGTCCCGGTCTGGTGGCCAGGAGCGGGATGAACGACCATGCCCGCCGGCTTGTCGATGACGGCGAGGTCCTCGTCTTCGTAGACGACCTCGAGTGGAATCGCCTCCGGCGCGGCCTCCGAGATGTAAGCCTCAGGGACCTCGAACTCCACGACGTCGCCCGCCACCACGCGGTCGGCGGGGTCGGCGGTCTGGCCGTTGACCCTCACCAGGTGGCTCTTGATCAGGCGCGCGGCGGCCGACCGGCTGAGGTCGGCGGTGTTTTCGGCGAGAAAGCGGTCCAGCCGCGCGGCCGCGGCCGGCGCGATCAGGCGGTTGGTTTGCGTAAGAGATTGCCGGCGATCAGCAGCACCACCCCGATGCTGATCGCCGAGTCCGCGACGTTGAAGACCGGCCAGAAATGGACGTTGATGAAATCGGTCACGAACCCATAGACGATGCGATCGAACCCGTTGCCGATGGTCCCACCCAGGATCAGGCCGAGCACCAATCCGCCCCACAGGCTGACGGGCGTGCGCGCCACGTAGACCACCAGCGCGATCGACACGACAACCGAGGCGATCATGAAGAAACCGGCGCCCGCGGGAACCAGTCCGAACGCAGCCCCCGAGTTGCGCACGTTCGTGATGCCCACGAGATGGCCCACCAGCGGAACCTCGGTCCCAAAGGCGACCGACGCCTCGACGAGGTTTTTCGTCACCGCGTCCAGGACGAAAACCGCGATCGCAACCAGGCCGAAGACGATGCGGCCGGTGGCTAGTTTCGCTTGAGACCGATCCAGATCTGCTCTCCTTCGATCATCATCTGCTCGCCGTCGAAATCATCGGCGCGCCCGGGCTCGAGGGTCACCGACAACGTCTCGTTCTTGATGTAGTCGGCGTGCCGCTCGATGGCCCGCACGAGCATCCCATCGGCTTCGTACCGCGTGTGGATACGGTCTTCGACGTTGAATCCGAGCTTCTTGCGCCGATTCTGGATCGCCCGCACGACCTCGCGAGCCAGGCCTTCCAGCTTCAGCTCCTCGGTGATCTCGGTGTTGAGCTTCACCTCCGGGGCATTGAACGTCAGCTCTTTGACGTTGAGCTCCTCGCGCACGATCTGGGCGATTTCCTCGGGCAGCGGGTCGCCCGGCAGGGCGATCGACGCCAGCGGCTGCCGCACCTTCAGGCGAGCCGCATCGCGCCCCGACAGTCCGGCTTCCACCGCCAGCCGAGCGCGCGCCATGTCGGCTTCGAGCCGCGGATCATGATTCGGGGTGGGCGCGGGAAAGTCACTGAGGTGCACCGATGAGCCGTTCGACAGGTTCCGGTACATGGCGTCGGAGATGAAGGGGACGAAGGGCGCCATCAGCTGGCTGAGGGTGCGGAGCGCCTCGTACAGGGTCTGGTAGGCGGCCAGCTTGTCGCTGTCCGATTGCGACTTCCAGAACCGGCGGCGCGAACGCCGGATGTACCAGTTGGAGAGGTCGTCCACGAAGCGGTGGATCCGCCGCGCAGGCTCGTTGGCGTCATAGGTGTCGAGGCCAGCCGTAACCATCTCCACGAGGCCGGTGAGCTTGGAGAGCAGCCACCGGTCGAGCACGTGGCGCTCGGCGACAGGGACCGCAGCCTGAGCGAGGTCGAACCCGTCCAGCCGCGCGTACTGGACGAAGAACGAATAGCAGTTCCAGAGCGGGATGAAGAACTGCTGCACGGTCTCCCGCAGCGTTTCAGCGCCGGTCCGGTAGTTCTCGCCGACCTGTGTCGATGTGTAGAAGTACCAGCGCACGGCGTCCGAGCCGAAGCTGTCGAAAAGATAATTCGGGTCCATCACGTTGCCGCGGGACTTCGACGCCTTCTTGCCCTTCGGGTCGACCACGAGGCCCAGGCAGATGACGTTGCGATAGGCGTTCTGCTTGAAGAGCAGCGTCGAGATGGCGAGCAGCGAGTAGAACCAGCCGCGTGTCTGGTCCATCGCCTCGGAGATGAAGTCCGCGGGAAACGACTCTTTGAACTCCTGCTCGCCGTGGCGGGGATAGCCGCGCTGCGCGAAGGGCATCGATCCTGAGTCGAACCACGTGTCGAGGACCTCGGGGACTCGTTTCATCACGCCGTCGCACTTCGTGCACGGCAGCGTGACCCTGTCGATGAAAGGCCGGTGCAGATCCGTGTCCTCTTTGAGGCCCAGCTCCGCCGACGAGCTGACGCACCGCTGCTCGCCGCATTTGTCGCACACCCAGAACGGCAATGGCGTGCCCCAGTAGCGGGAGCGGGAGATGGCCCAATCGACGTTGTTCTCCAACCAGTCGCCCATGCGCCCGGTCTTGATGTGCGCCGGGATCCAGTTGGTCGCGGCGTTGTTGGCCATGAGCTCGGCCTTGCGCTCTGTCGTGCGCACGTACCACGAGTCGAGCGCGTAGTAGATGAGCGCCGTGCCGCAGCGCCAGCAGAACGGATAGGTGTGCAGGATCGTCTGGGAGTTGTAGAGCAAGCCGCGCGCCTTCAGGTCGTCGAGGATGACGGGGTCGGCCTCCTTGACGTGCAGGCCCGCGAACTTCTCGACGTACGCCAGGAACTTACCATCGAGGCCGACCGTGTGCTTGAAGGGGATGCCCTTCTCCTGGCACAGCCTCAGGTCGTCGACGCCGTAGAGGGCTGACGTGTGGACGACGCCGGTGCCCTCCTCGGTGGAAACGAAGTCCGCGTCGACAACGTAGTGCGCGCGACCCGCGGCCGGGATCGAGTATGGGTAGAGCGGTTCGTAATCGAGGCCGACCAGGTCGCTGCCCTTCATCCGCTCTACGACCTCTGGCGACTCGTTCAGCACGGAAACCCGGGCCTCCGCGAGGATCAAGAATCCGTCGCCATCCTTGACCTTGATGTAGTCGACGTCGTTGTCGACGGCCAGGGCGACGTTTCCCGGCAGCGTCCACGGCGTCGTCGTCCACGCGAGGATGGCCGTGCTGGGATCCTTCTTGAGCCTGAACCGTACGTACACGCTGGGATCGGGCACGTTGTCCTGGTAGCCCTGTGCGAGCTCGTGGCTCGAGAGCGGCGTGGCGCAGCGCGGGCAGTACGGGGCGACGCGAAAGCCCTTGTAGACGAGGCCCTGCTTCCACATCTCGCCGAGGGCCCACCAGACGGACTGGATGTAGTCGGGGGTGAGAGTCCAGTAGGCGTTGTCGTAGTCGAGCCAGAAGCCCATCCGCTCGCTGAAGGCGACCCAGTCCGAGACGTACTCGTACACGCTCGCGCGGCAGAGCTCATTGAAACGCTCGATTCCGATCTCGTTCTCGATCTCGAACTTGCCGGAGATGTTGAGCTTCTTCTCGATCTCGATCTCGACCGGCAGGCCGTGCGTGTCCCAACCGGCCTTCCGCTCGACGTAGAAGCCCTTCATCGTCTTGTAGCGCGGGAAGAGGTCCTTGAAAGCGCGCGCGAGGATGTGATGGGTGGCCGGCTTGCCGTTGGCGGTCGGCGGTCCCTCGTAGAAGACGAAGCGAGGCCTGCCCGCGCGCAGGTCGAGCGATTTCTGGAAGGTGCCCTCCTCCTTCCAGCGCGAAATGAGCTGCTTCTCCAGGTCGGGGAAGCTGACCTTTTGATTTACTTTGTCGAACATCAAATGCGCCCTGTGCGCGCCGGGCCCACCGGTCAGGCGCCGAACAGGTTGCGAATCGCCGCGATGACGAAGTAGGCGGCCAGGGTCACCACCAGCGGAGACAGGTCCATGCCCGACATGGGGGGCAACCGGCGCCGGACCGGGGCGAGGATCGGCTCGGTCGCCGAGAAGACGAACCGGTAGACCGAGTTGTTCGGGTAGGGGTTCGTCCACGAGAAAACCACCCGCACCAGGATGAGGATGATGAGGGCGTAGAGGGCGTAGATGAGGATGGATCCGATCAGCATGGGGTCTTGAATACTGGTGCGCCCTGCGCGCGCCCGGCTGGGGCGCGAGGCCCGAAAAGCGCCTGACCCAATCGTAGCATCGTGCTTCCGGCGGTCAGCGCGGCCTCGAAGTCGCCGCTCATCCCCATCGAAAGGACGGGCAGACCTTTCCCGATGAGCTGCTCAGCCTCGTCATGGAGCAGGCGGAGCTCGTGGAATGCGGGCGTCGGGTCGCCCGTCGAAGGTCCCATCCCCATCAGACCCTGGAGGTCCAGCAGGGTCGCAACCGTTTTGATCACCTCGAGGGCTTGTTCGGGCGAGACGCCCGATTTCTGCACCTCGCGGGCGATGTTCACCTCCACCAGGGCCGCTTGACCCGGCGCGTGACCGGCGATCGCCTCGGCCAGCCGCGCGGAGTCGACGGTCTGAATCACCGCAAACGGCCCGGCTGCTTGCTTGACCTTGTTGGTCTGCAGGTGCCCGATGAGATGCCAGGTCGCCCCGTCTATTGCTGCGATTTTTGGAAGCGCCTCCTGGACTCGGTTCTCGCCGAGCACCCGCAACCCGGCGGCGATCGCCTCGCGACATGCGTCGACTCCGAATCCCTTGGTCACCGCCACGATCGCCACCTCGTCGGGATTGCGCCCGGTGGCGGCGATGCGCGCGCTGACTCGGGCCAGGCGCTCGAGGACCGTCGGCTCGGTCACCGGATCGCGACGATGGCGCCGAATCGGGTGCCGTCCGGGGTCCGGCGGTGTGACGGCAGGAATCCGGTCTCTTTTGTGCAGAGGCCTAGGACATGGACCTTGGAGAGACCTGCCTCGTCGAGCTGGGCCCGGTTCGACGCGGCGAGGTCGAGTAGGAATCGATCACCGAAGGGCTCAACGAATCTCGCGTCGAACTTGGAGGCGACGTCGGAGCCAACCTCATAGCAGCGACCGCAGATCCCGGGCCCGACCCCGGCCCGGATGTTCTCGGGAACCGACCCGTACTCGTCGACCATCGCCTTCACCGCGGCCTTCGCGACGCCCGCCACCGTGCCGCGCCAGCCGGCATGAGCCAGCCCGGCGGACCGCTCAACCGGGTCCCACAGCACGATCGGATAGCAGTCGGCGAACGTCGCGAACAGGGCCACACCACGCTGGTTGGTGACCAGCCCGTCGGCGCCCTGCACGACGGCCTTCGGCTCGTCGACGCGCGCGACCGTAGAGCCGTGCACAGCCCCGGCCGTGGTGAGCGGCTGATCCCCGATGCCGACCGCCCGCGCAAAAGCCCGCCGTGAATCCAGCACGGGTAACGGATCAGGCGCGTGAGTCAATCCAACCGTGCCCAACGCGATGGTCGAGAAGCCATGGATGAAGGCCGGATCGTCGAGCTCATGGATCCGCAGCACCAGGGGCGTGTGGATCAACCCTTGAAATCCCACCCGGTCGGAGCGGCTACGATCTGCGGGAGCTCAGGACCTGCTCGATCTCTTTCTTGACCTGCTGGAGATCCATGAACTCCCGGTAGACGGAGGCGAACCGGATGTACGCGACCTCGTCGAGTTCTCGCAGGCGGTTCATGACCATCTCGCCGATCTCCCCGCTTGGAATCTCGACGCGACCCGAGCGCCGCAGCTCGGCCTCGATGTCGTCGACGATCGCGCGGAGGCGCTCCGGTGAGATGTCCCGTTTCTCGGTGGCCTTCTTCAGGCCCGTGAACAGCTTCTGCGGATCGAAGTCCTCGCGCCGCCCGTCCTTCTTCGTGACGAAGAATGGCACCGTCTCGATCCTCTCGTACGTGGTGAAACGCTGCCCGCACTGCAGGCACTCACGCCTGCGTCGGATCGCCTCACCGACCTCTGAGTCGCGTGAGTCGACGACCTTCAGGTCGTGATGACCGCAGTACGGGCAGCGCATTGAAGCTCCTGGTTACATTCGGTTGCGGAGAAACGCCGGGATGTTGATGTCGCCGAGCTCTTCAGCGCCGAACTCGGGCCGCTCGATCGTACGACGCATCGTCTCCTGCTTGGCCTCGACCTGGGTCTTGCCACCGAACCCGGTGGCGATGACTGTGACTTTGATCTCACCCTGCATGGTTTCGTCGCGCACGACGCCGAAGATGATGTTGGCGCCGGGGTCGGCCGCCGCCCGCACGATCTCGGCCGCCTTCTGAACCTCCTGCAGGGTGATGTCCTTACCGGCGGTGATGTTGAAGAGGATGCCCTTGGCGCCGTCGATCGACGTCTCGAGCAGCGGGCTGGAGACAGCTTGCTTGGCGGCGTCCTCGGCGCGCGTGTCGCCGGCGCCGTGGCCGATGCCCATGAGGGCCTCTCCCGCATTCTCCATGATCGCTTTCACGTCCGCGAAGTCGAGATTGATCACGCCGGGCTGAGTGACGAGGTCCGAGATGCCCTGCACACCCTGCCGGAGGACGTCATCCGCCATCCGGAAGGCTTCCTCGAGCGTCGTCTTCGAGCTGG
Organism: Candidatus Dormibacteraceae bacterium; assembly: GCA_050734495.1. Lineage (GTDB taxonomy): Bacteria > Chloroflexota > Dormibacteria > Dormibacterales > Dormibacteraceae > Palsa-870. The sequence continues at coordinate 2,365 of JBOHUQ010000070.1, read as the reverse complement.
CGACCTGGGCCAGCCGGTCATTGGGGACCACGATCAGCGCGTCGACCTGGCTGCGCAGCGCCTTGATGCCTTCCTCCGCGGTGTCGTTGCGGATGCGGCCTTCGAACGCGAAAGGCCGCGTGACCACGCCGATCGTCAGCGCACCCGCCTCTTTGGCGAGCTCGGCCACGATCGCGGCCGATCCCGTGCCGGTGCCGCCGCCCATGCCGCAGGTGATGAACACCATGTCCGAGTCCTGCACGACCGCGGAAAGCTCTGTCCGGCTCTCGTCCGCGGCATCACGCCCGCGCGTCCAGTCACCACCGGCGCCGAGGCCGCGGGTGATCTTGCTGCCCATCTGGACCTTGACATCGGCCTGGCAGCGTTCGAGCGCCTGCTTGTCCGTGTTGACGGCGATGAACTCGACCTTGAGCGCTTTCGAGATCATGCGATTGACGGCGTTTCCACCACCGCCACCGCAGCCGACGACCTTGATTCGCGCTCGCCCTTCGTGCAACAAACTTTCCTTCATTACGTCCTCCTGATCCGGGTTGGCTTTCGCTATGGCGAGCTCCAGCTGGCTTCGGGTTTGCTCTCTAGAAAAAATCGCGCAGCCACCTCACTGTTTTTTGATACGTGCCGCCGAACGCCGGCTGGCGGTTTCCGTAGTTGCGCGCGGGCGCGCGCGAGCCCCACTTCACGAGGCCCGAGGCGACCCCGAACGACGGCCCCTGTGCCTTGTCGGCCAAGCCTGCGAGCGCGGTCGGCTGGCCGAGCCGGGCAGAGGTGTCGAAGACGTAGGACGCCGCGTCCATCGTGCCCATGAGCCGGGCACCGCCGCCGGTCACGACGACGCCGGCGGGAAGCAGCTGATCGAAACCCGTCTTGCGAACCTCTGCGCGCGCCATCAGGAAGATCTCCTGCATTCGGGGCCCGATGATCTCGGCGAGAAAGCGTCGCGGCAGCGCGGTGATCCTGTCGCCGCCGACCTGCCTGACCTCGACCTTCTCCGCGTGGTCGATCGCCTCGGGCAGGGAGTGGCCGTAGTTGAGCTTCAGGCTCTCGGCCTCATCGAGCGTCGTGCGCAGGCCGATCGCGATGTCGCTCGTCACATGGTTGCCGCCTACCGGCAGCACCGCGAGGTGGCGGGCCGAGCCGTCGTTGTAGACGACCACGTTGGTGGTGCCCGCGCCGATCTCGATCAGGCAGACACCCAGCTCGATCTCCTGCTGCGTGAGCACGCCTTCGCCGGCCGCGAGGCCCGCGCAGACGACATCCTCGACATCGAAACCGGCGCCGTGCACGCACTTGATGACGTTCTGGATTGCGGTCTGGGCGCCGGTGACGATGTTGGTCTCGACCTCGAGCCTGTGGCCGGTCATGCCGATCGCGTCTCTCACCCCGTCCTGCCCGTCGACGGTGTAGGCGCGGGGGATGACGTGGATGACCTGGCGGTCGGACGCGACGCTGATGGCACGGCTTGCCTCGACCACGCGCTGGACATCGTCTTCGCCGATCTCATGGTCGGGCCGCGCGACAGCGACCACGCCGGTGGAGTTCTGCGACCAGAGGTGGGTGCCGGCAAGGGATACCACCACCGACTCGATGCGCTGGCCGGCCATGCGCTCGGCGGTGACGGCTGCGGCCTGGATGGCGGCGATCGTCTTGTCGAGGTTCACGACCACGCCTTTGCGCAGGCCTTCGGACGGGCTTTCGCCCACACCGATGATGCTCACGGGAGCACCGGGGTCGTCCGACTCGGCAATGACAACCGCGACCCGGCTCGTGCCAAGGTCGAGGCCGACGGTTTTCTTCCGCCGTGACAAAGTGTGCTGGGATGCCTCCTGAAACGTAGAGAGAGATATTGGGCGGGTTGCCGGGATTATAAGGGCTCCCGGGCATTAGCGGGACCAGATTTTGTGGGTCGGGTCGGAGTTTGGGGCACGCCTTGTGGTTTCGCGGGGCGGGCGAAGGACAGGAAAGAGGGTGTTGGGGCGGGGCTTGGGTGGCGAGGCGCGTGGCGCTGGAGTGGCTGCTCTCTGCGATCTTTACGCGCCGAAATCCTTGACATGCGAACGTTTGTTTGGTAGCCTGTTCCTATGCTCGCGACGCAAGACGTCTACTCGCCGAGTCCCAACGATCTGCTTCGGGAGCGTCTGCTTCAGCGCCGTCTGGTGATCGATCTGCAGGAGATCGCCTTCGCCCGCGAGGCGGCTGAATTTGCCGCCGGCGACGCCTGGGACGAGGACGGCTCGGTCAGCGCCGTCGACTGGCTGCGCTTCCACTGCCACATGAATGCGGGCGCCGCCGCCAACGCCATCGCGGTCGGCGAGATCCTCGAGCGATTGCCGGAAAGCCACCAGGCTGTGGTCGATGGCGAGATCGG
>JBOHUQ010000069.1:0-33872 GCA_050734495.1 Candidatus Dormibacteraceae bacterium | reverse complement strand
GCTCGAGCTGTACCGCCGCGTCCGGCCGGGCGATCCCCCGTCCGTCGACAACGCGCGCAACCTCCTGCAGAGCCTGTTCTTCAACCCGCGCCGGTTCGACCTCGGCCGCGTCGGCCGCTACAAGGTCGACAAGCGCCTGGGCCGCGACGAGGAGGACATCCTCGCGCGTGTCCGCCAGCGCGAGCTGCGGATCCTGGAGAAGGGCGACTTCATCGCCTTCCTCCGCAAGCTCATCGAGCTCAACAACTCGCCGCGCGAGAAGCAGATCCCTGACGACATCGACCATCTCGGCAACCGCCGCGTCCGTGCGGTGGGCGAGCTGCTGCAGAACCAGTTCCGCATGGGCCTGATCCGCATGGAGCGGATCATCAAGGAGCGCATGACGATCAGTGACCCGCACACGGTCACGTCGGCGTCCCTGATCAACGCGCGCCCGGTGGTCGCCGCGATCAAGGAGTTCTTCGGCTCCAGCCAGCTGTCGCAGTTCATGGACCAGCACAACCCGCTGTCCGAGCTGACGAACAAGCGCCGGCTCTCGGCCCTTGGGCCAGGCGGTCTCTCCCGTGAGCGCGCCGGGTTCGACGTGCGCGACGTTCACCACAGCCACTACGGGCGCATCTGCCCGATCGAGACCCCTGAAGGCCCGAACATCGGCCTGATCGGAAACCTCGCGACCTACGCGAAGGTCAACGAGTTCGGTTTCGTGGAGACGCCATTCCGGCGCGTCTACAACCGGATGTCTGTCAACGAAGAGGCGGCCGACCGGCTGGAAGGCCGCACACTCCGCCGCCCTGCGCTCGGGCCCAACGGTAAGGAGATGGCTCCGGTCAACACCGTGCTGGACGCCAAAGAGGTCCAGAAGCTGATCAAGGCCCACGTGGCCGGGGTCGAGATCGTGCCGTGGGTTTCGACCGAGATCGAGTACCTGTCGGCCGACGAAGAGGACATGTTCGGCATCGCCCAGGCCAACGCGGCCCTCACGCAAGAGGGTGGCTTCGCGGACGCTCGCGTGCCGGCCCGCGCGCGTGGCGACTTCAAGATCGAAGACGTACAGAACATCCAGTACATGGACGTTTCGCCGAAGCAGATCGTCTCGGTGGCGACGGCCATGATCCCGGTCCTCGAGCACGACGACGCCGGGCGCGCCCTGATGGGCGCCAACATGCAGCGCCAGGCGGTGCCATTGCTGGTCACCGACGCGCCGCTGGTCGGTACCGGGGTTGAGTATTACGCCGCGAAGGATTCGGGCGAGATGATCGTCGCGGACGTGGCCGGCACCGTAGTCGACGTCGCGCATCCGAAAGACCTCAAGCAGGTCCACGCGACGCCTGTGTTCGAGATCGTGGTCAAGCCGGAGGGCGGCGGCGCCGACCGGCACTACCCGCTGCAGAAGTTCGCTCGCTCCAACCAGGGCACGTGCCTGAATCACAAGGTCAAGGTCAAAGCAGGGCAGCACGTCGACAGGGGCGACATCCTTGCCGACGGCCCCGCGATCGACGACGGGGAGATGGCGCTCGGCCGCAACATGCTGGTCGCGTTCATGCCCTGGGAGGGCTACAACTTCGAGGACGCGATCCTGCTGTCGGAGCGCGTCGTCAAAGAGGACATGTACACCTCGATCCACATCGAGGAATACGAGTCGGAGGCCCGCGAGACGAAGCTGGGCCCCGAGGAGATCACCCGCGACATTCCGAACGTCGCCGACGACGCTCTGCGCAATCTCGACGAGCGCGGCATCGTCTACATCGGCGCCGAGGTCCAGCAGGGCGACATCCTGGTGGGCAAGATCACGCCCAAGGGTGAGACCGAGCTCTCGGCCGAGGAGCGGTTGCTGCGCGCCATCTTCGGTGAGAAGGCTCGCGAGGTGCGCGACTCGAGCCTGCGCGTGCCGCACGGCGAGCGCGGAATCGTGGTCGACGTCAAGGTTTTCTCCCGCGACAACAAAGACGAGCTTGGCCCGGGCATCAACGAGATGGTCCGGGTCTACATCGCACAGAAGCGAAAGATCTCGGCCGGCGACAAGATGGCCGGCCGCCACGGAAACAAGGGAGTAGTGAGCAGGATCATGCCCGCGGAGGACATGCCCTACCTACCCGACGGCACCCCGGTGGATATCGTGCTCAACCCGCTCGGTGTGCCGAGCCGCATGAACCTGGGCCAGGTCCTGGAGACCCACCTCGGATGGGTCGCCCACACGCTTGGCATCAAGGTCGCGACGCCGGTGTTCGACGGCGCCCCGATGGAGACGATCGTGGCCGAGCTCAAGCGCGCAGGCCTTCCGGACGACGGAAAGGTCCGGCTGCGTGACGGCCGCACCGGCGCGGAGTTCGACGAGCCGGTGACCGTGGGCATGATCTACATGCTCAAGCTGGCCCACCTTGTGGAAGACAAGATTCACGCCCGCTCAACGGGTCCTTACAGCCTGGTCACCCAGCAGCCGCTGGGAGGCAAGGCGCAGTTCGGCGGCCAGCGCTTCGGCGAGATGGAGGTGTGGGCGCTCGAGGCTTACGGCGCCGCGCACGTCCTGCAGGAGATCCTGACTGTCAAGTCGGACGACATCGTCGGCCGCGTGAAGGCCTACGAGGCGATCGTCAAGGGCGACAACACGCTCGAAGCAGGCATCCCGGAATCATTCCGCGTGCTGGTCAAGGAGCTGGAAGGGCTCGCGCTCGGGGTCGAGATCCTGAGCGAGGACGAGCGCCAGATCGTCTTGTCAGAAGAGGACATTCCCGAGATCCCGCTCGACCTCGGCATCAGCCTCGAGCGCGAAGAGCTCGGGGAGGACTCTGCCGAATGAATTCGGTCGCGTCACGTTCACACAAGGCATGCAACCGCGAAATCGCAGATTTCGTGGGTCTGGCGCTGAGTAGGAGATAAGGAAAGAACTTGCTGAAGCTTGAGAATTTCGACGCACTAAAGCTTTCGTTGGCTTCGCCCGAGACGATCATGTCGTGGTCGCACGGCGAGGTCACGAAGCCCGAGACCATCAACTACCGCACGCTCCGCCCGGAGCGCGACGGTCTTTTCTGCGAGCGCATCTTCGGTCCGACGCGGGACTGGGAATGCCACTGCGGTAAGTACAAGCGCTACCGCTACAAGGGCATCATCTGCGACAAGTGCGGCGTCGAGGTGACCCGCTCGAAGGTGCGCCGCGAGCGCATGGGCCACATCAAGCTGGCCTCGCCGGTGAGCCATGTCTGGTATTTCAAGGGCATCCCGAGCCGGATGGGCCTGCTGCTCGACATGTCCCCGCGCAACCTCGAAAAGATCCTCTACTTCGCCAACTACATCGTCACCGACGTCCACGAAGAGGCTCGCAAGGACATGCTCGCGACCCTCAACATGGATAAGGACGAGCGCGCGGTCCGCCTCCGCGGCGACATCGACGCGAAGTCCAAAGAGCTCCGCGCTGAGCACGAAGGCAAGTCCAAGAAGCTCAAGGGCGAGGTCGACGCCGAGGTCGCCAAGCTCGAGGAAGAGCTGCAGGAGGCCGTCGACGAGCTGACCACCCAGGGCAAGAAGGCGACCGAGACGATCAAGGCCGGCGTCGGCACGAAGTCGCGCAAGGCGTTTTTGATCGGCCTGAACGGCGAGGAAGAAGTCGTCGTCGAAAAGGGCGAGCCGCTGTCGCGCGAGACCTCGCGCGCGGTGCTCGGCAAGGTCCAGGAGAAGATCGAGAAGCTCGAAGCCAACACCAAGGCGGCACAGAAGCGCGCCAAGGAAAGGCTCGACACGGATCGTAAAGCGCTCGAGGCGCAGATCGAAGGCGCCACGAAGACGCAGCGGGAAGGCATCCAGGGCGAGCTCGAGGCGCTGCAGCAGGAGATCGAGGCGACGCGCACCGATCTCGAGGCGGTGCACGCGAAGCAGATCCTCACCGACACGCAGTTCCGCGACTACTCGGAGCGATTCGGCCGCACCTTCAAGGCGGGCATCGGCGCCGAAGCCGTCCGCGAGCTGCTCTCGCGGATCGACCTGACGTCGGAGATGTACCGCCTGCGCGAGGAGTCGAAGTCTTCCAGCGGCCAGCGCAAGCAGAAGGCAATCAAGCGCCTGAAGGTCGTCGAGGACTTCCGCAAGTCGAACGCCAGCCCGACGTGGATGGTGCTCGAGGTGCTGCCGGTGATTCCGCCCGAGCTGCGGCCCATGGTCCAGCTGGACGGTGGCCGCTTCGCCACGTCCGACCTGAACGACCTGTACCGCCGCGTGATCAACCGCAACAACCGCCTGAAGAGGCTGCTCGAGCTCGGCGCGCCCGAGATCATCGTGCGCAACGAGAAGCGGATGCTCCAGGAAGCGGTCGACGCGCTGATCGACAACGGCCGCCGCGGTCGCGCGATCACGGGCACCGGCAACCGGAAGCTGAAGTCACTCTCAGACATGCTCAAGGGCAAGCAGGGTAGGTTCCGCCAGAACCTGCTCGGCAAGCGTGTGGACTACTCGGGACGCTCCGTGATCGTGGTCGGACCCGAGCTGAAGCTGCACGAGTGCGGCCTGCCTAAGAAGATGGCGCTCGAGCTTTTCAAGCCGTTCGTCATGCGCGAGCTCGTCAACAAGGGATACACGACCAACATCAAGTCGGCCAAGCGAATGGTCGAGCGCAGCAGGACGGAGGTCTGGGATGTCCTGGACGAGGTCATCCGCGACCACCCGGTGCTGCTCAACCGCGCCCCGACCCTTCACCGCCTGGGCATCCAGGCATTCATGCCGGTGCTGGTCGAAGGCTCGGCGATCCAGATTCATCCCCTGGTCTGCGCCGCCTTCAACGCCGACTTCGACGGCGACCAGATGGCCGTGCACGTTCCGCTCTTCAGCGGCGCCATCGCCGAGGCGAAGAACCTCATGATGTCATCGCAGAACATCCTGTCCGCGGCCGACGGCCACCCCGTGGTGGCGCCGACGCAGGATGTGGTCCTCGGCTGCTACTGGCTGACCGCCGCTCGTGGCGACATGCCGAAGGGCGACGAGATCTCCAAGCTGCACGCGTTCAGCTCGCAGAACGAGGTCGTGCTCGCGCTGGAGAGCAAGGTCATCAAGCTCCAGGAATGGATCCGCGTGCGGATCGGAGACACTCTGGTCGTCACGACGCCAGGGCGCGTTGTCTTCAACCAGCCTCTTCCCCTCGGCAAGGCGCCCATGGAATCCGTCATGGAGCCGCTGCCGTTCCAAAACGCTCACTACGATCGCAAGCTGCTGCGCACGCTGGTCGCGGAGCTGTACCGCCTGTACGGCAGTGACGTCACCGCGATCGTGGTCAACGACATCAAGCGGCTCGGTTTCCGCTACGCAACACAGGCCGGGGTCACCGTCTCGGCCATGGACATCCCGCACCCGCCGGAGAAGTGGGAGATCATCCACTCCACCGAAAAGGAAGTCGCCGACGTCGAGAAGATGTACCGCCGCGGTGTCATGACCGACGACGAGCGCTACCGCAAGGTGATCGAGCTGTGGCAGCTCGCCTACGAGAAGGTGGGCAACGCCACCGAGGTCGCATTCGACAAGTTCAGCCCGATCTGGATGATGATGGGCTCGGGCGCCCGCGGAAACATCCAGCAGATTCGCCAGCTGGCGGGCATGCGCGGCCTTATGGCCGACCCGACCGGACGGATCATCGACCTGCCGATCATGGCCAACTTCACCGAGGGCCTGACTGTGCTCGAGTACTTCATCTCGACGCACGGAACCAGAAAGGGCCTCGCCGACACCGCGCTCCGCACGGCCGACTCCGGCTACCTGACGCGCCGTCTCGTCGACGTCGCGCAGGACGTGATCGTGAGAGAGGAGGACTGCGGCACCACCAACGGAATCTGGGTCCGTGACATCACCCCCGAGCGGGCGAAGAACGAGCCCATCTTCGAGAAGATCGCGGGCCGCGTCTCGGCCGAGGACATCACCGTCGACGGCAAAGTTCTCGTCCCGTCAGGCACTTCGATCACCGACGAAAACGCGCGCAAGATCATCGCGGCCGGCGTGCCGGTCAAGATGCGCTCGGTCCTGGTGTGCGAGGCGCGCGAAGGCGTGTGCCGCACCTGCTACGGCCGCAACCTCGCCACGGGCAAGGTGGTGGAGATCGGCGAGGCGGTGGGTGTCATCGCAGCGCAATCCATCGGCGAGCCGGGCACCCAGCTGACCATGCGGACGTTCCACACCGGCGGTGTCGCGGGCGTGGACATCACCCAGGGTCTGCCCCGGGTGGAGGAGCTGTTCGAGGCTCGCATCCCCAAGGGCAAGGCCATCATCTCCGAGATCGACGGGGAGCTCGAGATCATCCGCCAGGAGGGCTCGCGCAAGGTGCGCGTGATCTCCAAGGAGGAGTTCGAGGTTTCCTACCCGATCGACCCCAAGATGCAGGCGCTGGTCAAGAGCAAGGACGACGTGATGGAGGGCCAGGAGCTGGCCCGCGACGCCAAGGGCAACGGCGTCCGGACGCGGCACGCCGGCAAGGTGACCGTGTCCACCAAGGAGGTCACCGTGCGGACCGTCGACGAGGAGGTTCGGGAGTACGCGATCCCGCACCAGGTCCGCATCCGGCCCGAGCTCGACCGTCGAGACGGCCAGAAGGTGATCATCAAGGCCGGACAGCAGATCACAGAGGGGTCGATCTCACCGCAGGAGCTCCTTCACATCCTGGGCAAGGAGGCGGTTCAGACCTTCCTGGTCGACGAGGTCCAGAAGGTGTACCGCAGCCAGGGCGTGGACATCAACGACAAGCACATCGAGGTGATCGTGCGGCAGATGATGCGGAAGGTCCGCGTCGACTCCGCGGGCGACACCGGCCTGCTGCCGGGCGAGATCGTCTCGCAGTGGGAGTACGAGGAAGGCAACGCGAAGGCGCTGGCGGAGGGCGGCGAGCCCGCCACGGCGCAGACCGTGCTGCTCGGCCTGATCAAAGCCGCGCTGAATACCACCTCGTGGCTCTCGGCAGCTTCCTTCCAGGAGACCACGCGGGTCCTGACCGAGGCCGCGATCTCGGGCAAGGTCGACCGGCTGCGGGGACTGAAGGAGAACGTGATCATCGGGAAGCTCATCCCAGCCGGGACGGGGCTGGACTACTACAAGAAGCAGCGGGAGCAGGCGGCCAGGGTCCTCGACGAGGAGCCGATCGACCTGGAAACCCTCTCGGTATAGGACCTTTTGCAAACCGGGCCAAAGCGGCCCGGTTTGCGCTACATTCTTCCGTACGTGCACAAGGGGGCTGCCCGCCAGGGTCGCTCCCTTCTCACTTTCTGCGGAACCTATGATGGAAGCGTGATCCCAGGCTCAGGGCTGCTTCGCGCCGTCGCGCTGGCAGCACTGGTCGTGGCCTCGGTTGCGGCTTGCGATTCCACCTCCTTGACGCAGGGCCCGAAGCTTGCGAAGGTCCAGACGCTCAACGTGCTGCTCGAGGATCAGCCGGGCTCGCTGGATCCCGGGCAGACCCAGTACCCGTACGAAACCGCGGTCCTCCGAGCCATCTCCGAGTCGCTGGTCAAACCGGCGGCCGACCTCAGCGGGGTCATGCCGGCCGCCGCCTCGAGCTACGACGTTGTCGCGGGCGGCACGGTTTACGTCTTTCACCTCCGCGCGGGAGCGGAATACTCCGATGGCACGCCGGTCAAGGCGCAGGACTTCGTCTACGCGTGGCAGCGGCTGATCGATCCACGCCTTGCCGCACCGGAGGCGACGTTCTTCTCCAGCGCCATCCTCAACGGCGACAAGGTGTCCAACCTCGACCCGCAGCGCGACGCCGCCAACATCGATGCGGCGCTCAACACCCTCGGGTTGAAAGCGCTTGACGACGCCACCTTCCAGGTCACCCTGGCCCAGCCGGACCCTGCCTTCCTGTGGCTGGCCGCGATGCCGGCCGCGGCGCCGGTGCGGCAGGACATCGTCAAGAAAAACGGCGACAAGTGGGCGGCCAGCCCGGACACCCTGATCACGAACGGTCCATTCAAGGTCAGCGAGATGGTCCACAACGACCACATCACGGTGGTCCCGAACCCGCACTACTGGGGCGCCAGGCCGACTTTGACGGCAATCAACTTCGAGGTCGTCAACGACGGGGCCGCGGCGTTGGCGAAATTCAAGGGGGGGCAGCTGGACGAGATCGCTGTCCAGCCGGCCCAAGCAGCCGGCGTCGCCGGCGACTCGAGCCTGAAGCAGGACCTCGTCAAGACGCCCGACCTCACCGTGTTCTGGATCACCTTTCGCCTCGACACCTCCCCGACCAACAACGCGAAGCTGAGGCTGGCAATCGCCCAGGCCATCGATCGCGACGCGTTCGTGGCTCAGATTTTCCAGGGCCAGGGTTTGGCGGCAACCTCGTTCATCCCGAAGGGGATGCACGGATATGCGTCGAACCTCTCGGCGCAGAACTTCGACGTCGCTCAGGCGCGAGCCTCACTCGCGGCCTCGGGGTTCTCGGCGGCTCAGCTGTCGAGCCTGAAGTTCTCCTACGACCAGACCTCGGACTTCGGCAAGGCGACCGCGAATTTCGTCCACGACCAGCTGAAGGCCAACCTTGGAATCAACATCACCCTGCAGGGGCTCGACGCCAACACCTACTCGTCCAATCTTTCGACCGGGAATTTCCAGATCGCCGGCCCGATGGGGTGGAGCGCGGATTACCCAGACCCGGCGGACTGGTACGACTTCTTCCTGACGACAAGCTCGAACAACACGGCGTTCTATCAAAACCAGCAGTACGACAACTTCGTGAGGGTCGCCAGGACGGACACGCAGGCGGACGGGCGCGACCAGGAGTACCAGCAGGCGCAGCAGATGCTGGTCGGCGATGCCCCGGTGGCGTTCCTGGCGCAGTCCGTCAGCTGGCACCTCGTCCGGACCTATGTGAGAGGGGTCACGACCTCGCCGGTTGACGAGTGGCCGGGCGCGCTGAATCCGAATTTGATCTCGATCGCCCCGCACTGAGTTTCTTAACCGGCTGGATTGACAGCGCTTCGTACGCTGAGGGCGGTTGGCCGGCGGGGGAGGGACCGGTCAAGTAGGGAGGGCCCGCTAGAGATATGCCCTCGTGCAATCGAACAGCCGTTCGGAGCTACCCCAGCTATGCTGCTTGACACTGCGCAGGGGAGCGCATGAGAATCTGTATTGGCCCCGAAGAGGCCGTGAGTAAGACCTGCTGCCGGCGCACTCTCGCCCCGCACCCCGGGAAGAAGGCCGCAGGATCAGAACTGAGAGGTAAGACGCGTATGCATTTAGGTACCCGCATTCGAGCGTTGGCGCTCGCTAGCGCGGGGTTGTTCGTAGTCGCCGCATGTGGCGGCAGCAACAACACCCCAAGCTTGAACCTGGCGCCGGCCGCACAGCAGATCCTTCGCGTCAACACCGGCGTCGAGCCGAACAGCTTCGACCCAACCCAGCAGACGTACACGTATGAGGCCGCCGTCGGCCGCAACACGTTCCAGTCTCTCCTGCAGCCGAAAGCCGACCTGAGCGACGTGCAGCCGGCGGGCGCCAAGAGCTACGACGTGTCGTCGGACGGTCTCACCTACACGTTCCACCTTCAGCCGAACGCCAAGTGGAGCGACGGCAAGCCCGTCACGGCGAGTGACTGGGTCTACGGTTACCAGCACTTCCTGAACCCGGCCCTGGCGGCCGGCTACGTCGACCCGTTCTTCGACGGCACGATCGCCGGCGCTGCGAACTACGGCAGCGTAGACGTATCCAGCGCGAGTGCGATCGACAGCTACCTGTCCGGGCTCGGACTTTCCGCGCCTGACGCCAACACGTTCGTGATCAAGCTCCAGCACCCGGCTGCGTACTTCAAGTGGGTCGTGACCCTTTGGGTCGCGGTTCCGCTTCGCAAGGACGTCGTCGAGAGCGCGGCCGGCGGGACCTTCCCCTCGACCGACACCACCAAGGCCGAGGTTTGGGCCAACAACGCCAACACAATCATCGGAAACGGTCCTTTCAAGATCTCTGAGATCGCGTCCAAGGACCACGTCACCATGGTGCCGAACACGTACTACTGGGGCGGCACCGCCAAGCTTCAGCAGATCATCTACTACTACATCACCGACGGAAACACAGAGTTTTCGAAGTACCAGACCGGCGCCCTGGACATTGCCAACGTTCCTCTCGCTGACGTGACCGTGGTCCGCGGCGACAGCGTCCTGAGCAAGCAGGCGCACCTTTACCCTCAGCTGACCACCTTCTGGATGACCTTCAACACCACGAAGGCTCCGTTCGACAATGCAAAGGTCCGCCTGGCCTTCGCCAAGGCGGTCGACCGCGACAAGCTGGCGAACGACGTCCAGCATGGCATTGCCAAGGGCATCGACACGTTCCTGCCCTCCGGGATGGCCGGATACGACACGTCCGACAACACCCAGAGCTTCGACCCGACAGCGGCCAAGAAGCTTCTTTCTGACGCCGGCGTCACCGCTGCGACCTTGAACAACTTCAAGCTGCTCACCCGCAACAGTACCGGCAGCAAGACGCTCAACCAGTTCATCGTCGACCAGTGGAACACCAACCTCGGGCTGAACATTCAGCTCGACGTGATCGACAGCAAGACCGTTACCAGCCGCATTCGCAAGGGCAACTTCGACATCTACGGCCCGGACGGATGGGGCGCCGACTACCCGGACCAGCAGGACTGGATGGACATTTTCTCCAGCGGCTCATGCCACAGCCTCAACTGGGGCTGCCCGACTTTGGCCGGATACGACGCGCTTGTTCACAAGGCAGACACCGAGCTCAACCAGGGCCAGCGCAACGCTGACTACCTGACGGCTCAGAAGATGCTGATCGACCAGGCGGCGGTCGCGTTCATGTACCAGCCATACGAGTACGATCTCGTTGCACCATACGTGCAGATCACGCACACGGCGTTCGACGACCAGTACGCGCCTGGCGACCAGAACTACTTCTCGGCGTACATCACAACTCACTAGGAGTCTCTGTTTTGGCAGTAATCGCAGGGCGCCCCAACCGGGGCGCCCTGCTCCCGTCCCGTTTGTCGGCACTGAGCGGCAGCAGGGCCGGCAGCCTCATCATCTTTGTGGTCCGCCGCATCCTCTGGATGATCCCGGTCGTGTTCTTCGTCATCCTCATCACGTTCTTCCTCATGCACCTGGCTCAAGGCAGTCCGTGGGATCGGAGCGGGGGGCGCCAGCTGTCGGCGGTCGTGACGCATAACCTCGACATCAAGTACGGGCTGAACAAGCCTGAGTACCAGCAATTCGAGCTCTACCTGTGGAATGCCGCGCACTTCGATTTCGGGCTCTCGTATCAGTACGAGGGGAAGACGGTCGCGGCGTTGATCGGCGAAGGAATTCCTTACACAGCGACGCTCGGGGTGCTCGCGTTCCTGCTCATCGTGCCGGTCGGCGTTGGTCTAGGGGTGCTGGCGGCCCTACGCCAGAACACGCGCACGGACTTCGCCACCATGGGCTTCGCCACGGCCGCTGCCTCGTTTCCGAACTTTGTGGTCGGGGCACTCATGGTGGTGGTGTTCTCGGTCCTGATGGCTAAATGGACACAACATGCGTTCTTCCTGCCCGCGGCCGACTTCGGGCTGGACGACCACCTGGTCATGCCGGTCATCACCCTCGCGCTCCTGCCCATTGCCTACACGGCTCGATTGACTCGCGCAAGCACTCTTGACACCATCCGCCAGGACTACGTGAGAACTGCGTGGGCGAAGGGATTGTCAGAGCGTCTGGTCGTGGCCAGGCATGTGCTGAAGAACTCGCTCATCCCGGTTGTCACGACCCTTGGGCCGACGTTTGCGTTTCTCGTGACCGGGTCGGTAATCGTGGAGACTGTCTTCAACATTCCGGGAATTGGCCGTGCGTTCGTGGTTGCGGTCACGTCTCGTGACTACCCGATGATCCTGGGCACGACGGTCCTGTTCTCAGTCGTGATCGCGATCGCCAACCTGGCCGTCGACGTCCTCTATGTGTTCATAGATCCACGCGTGAGGCTCACCTAGCAGTGGCCCTGGCGGCGCCGGTTGCGATCGACTGGGAGGTTCCCGAACAGCAGATCGGGCTGTGGCAGGATGCCTGGCATCGCTTCCGCCGCAACAAGCTGGCCGTGGCTGGAGCCGTGGTGGTCGTGATCCTGGTACTGATCGCGTTCCTTTCACCGCTGCTCGTCCATTTCGGTCTGATCATCGATCCGATCAAGCAGGAGGTCGAGCACATCGAGGCAAGTCCTGGTCAGTTCGGTCATCCGTTGGGCACGGACGAGCTCGGCCGGGACACGTTCAGCCGGCTGTTGTACGGAAGCCGCATTTCTTTGTCTATCGGAATTTTGGTCCAGGGCATCATTCTTCCGATCGGGCTGGCCATCGGGCTGGCGGCCGGCTACTTTGGCGGGCGCATTGACAATCTCTTGATGCGCTTTACGGACATCTGGTACGCGTTTCCGGACCTGATCTTCGTGCTGGTGCTCGTAGCCGTGTTCGGGCCGAGCCTACTCTCCATCTTCGGGGCCATCGCCCTGGTGAACTGGGTGAACCTTGCCCGGTTGGTGAGAGGCCAGGTCCTGGCGATCAAGGAGAAGGAGTACATCGAAGCGGCGCGCTCGTCTGGGTCGCCGCCGATCAAGCTCATCCTCAAGCACCTGCTGCCCAACGCGCTGGGGCCCATCATCGTCACGGTTGTGTTCGGGATCCCGCAGGCCATCTTTCTCGAGGCGGTGCTGAGCTTCCTGGGTGTTGGCATCCAGCCACCCACGCCGACTTGGGGCCAGATGGTGTTCGACGGCTACGAGGCGGTCTACGCGAACCCGAGTTCGGTCGTCTTCCCAGCGCTTGCCATTGGATTCACCCTCCTCTCCTTCTCGTTCATCGGCGACGGGCTGCGTGACGCTCTCGATCCTCGCATGCGCCGCTAACCAACCTGTCCATCCCTTAACAGGCTGGCTTGACCCACCCGGTTTTCCTCCTCTACAGTCGCGCAAGGAGCGCCGGTGGGGGAGGGCCGGCCCGGAAGAAGGGAGGGCCCGCCATGTATTTGCTCTCCCGTCGGGCGCGAACCCCTAAAGTTCTCGGGTAGGTGGCACAAACCCTCCTGCAGGTTGAAGACCTGCACACACAGTTCTTCACGTCGCGGGGTGTGGTGCGCGCCGTTGACGGAGTCAGCCTGCACATCGACGTGGGGGAGACGCTCGGCGTCGTGGGGGAGTCGGGCTGCGGCAAGACGATGACCGCCCTCTCGATTCTCAGGCTGGTCCCGGACCCAGGCAAGATCGTTTCGGGCCGCATCCTGTTCCGTGGCAACGACGTGCTCAAGATGGGCGACGAGGAGATCCGTGAGTTCCGCGGCAACGACGTCGCGATGATCTTCCAGGACCCGATGACGTCGCTCAACCCGGTGACCAAAGTTGGGCGGCAGATCGAAGAGGCGATGACCGCCCACCAGCGCTTCACGCCGGAGCTCGCCAAGAGCCGGGTGATCGAGCTGCTGACGCGCGTCCGAGTTCCATCGGCTGAGCGGCGGGCGAAAGATTACCCGCACCAGTTCTCAGGGGGCATGCGCCAGCGGGCGATGATCGCGATGGGGCTGGCTAACGAGCCATCGCTGCTGATCGCTGACGAGCCGACCACCGCGCTCGACGTAACGGTGCAGGCGCAGATCATCCAGCTCATGAAACAGCTGAACCGCGAACTCGGTACGGCGATGATGTTGATCACGCACAACATGGCACTGGTCGCGAGCCTGTGCCAGCGGGTTGTGGTGATGTACGCCGGCCGGGTGGTCGAGGAAGGGCCGGTCGAGCAGATATTCAAGAGTCCGCAGCACCCCTACACGTGGTCTCTGCTCAGGTCTGTGCCCCGCGTCGATGAAGCGCGCAAGGACCGGTTGGTCAGCATCAAGGGGTTGCCACCCGATCTCTCCAACCCTCCACCAGGCTGCAAGTTCCACCCGCGGTGCCCGTTCGTCATCGACCACTGCAAGATCGAAGAGCCGGCGCTGAGTGAGGTCGCAACCGAGCAGGTTGCGCGCTGCTGGGTCTTGATGCGCAACGTGAGCGAGGCGGACGTCGCCACGGCCAGGGCCAGCTCGATCTCGATCGCGGCGGCCGAGAACCTGAAGGCGCCGGTTGGGGATGGGAGCGGTGGAGGCGTCGTTGGTGGCGCCGGGACGGCTGGCGGCAGCTCCAACAGCGCCCGCAGCTGATTTCTGATGCAGACCGCTCCTCAGGCGACCGGAACTGCCGTCAAGGCGGATTCGGTCATCCTGCGAGTGCAGGGGGTTTACAAACACTTTCCGATCGCAGGGTTCGGTGGCCTGGCCGTGCGAGCGGTGGACGGCGTCGACCTCGAGATCCGCCGGGGGGAGGCACTTGGGCTGGTCGGGGAGTCAGGTTGCGGAAAATCGACACTCGCGCGATTGATCACCGCGTTGCTGCCAGTGACAGGAGGCAAGATCACGTTCGAAGGCCAGGAGATCACCAAGCTGCGGGGCGCGCGATTGCGGCGCGTGCGTCGCAAAATGCAGATGATCTTCCAGGACCCATTTGCGTCACTGGATCCCCGCATGACGGTGGGCGACATCATCCAGGAGCCGCTCGACAACTACAGGGTTGGCTCGGGCAACGACCGCCACCGGCGAGTTCAGGAGCTGCTGCGGCTGGTTGGTCTGAACCCCAATTTCACGAACCGGTATCCGCACGAGTTCTCCGGGGGCCAGAGGCAGCGCATCGGGATCGCGCGTGCCTTGGCGGTGAATCCGTCTTTCATAGTTTGCGATGAAGCGGTCTCCGCGCTGGATGTGTCGATCCAGGCACAGATCATCAACCTGCTGCAGGACCTGCAGCGCGAGTTCAACCTCACGTATCTGTTTATCGCCCACGACCTGGCGGTGGTGAGGCACCTGTCCGACCGGATCGCAGTGATGTACCTGGGCAAGATCGTGGAGACGGCGGGGCGAAACGACATCTACGACCACCCGCAGCATCCGTACACCCGGGCACTGCTCAGCTCGATCCCCGTTCCGGATCCGGTCGTGGAGCGGTCGAGGGCGCCAATTCTGCTCAAAGGCGAGATCCCGTCGCCTGTGAACCCGCCGTCGGGGTGCCGGTTCCATCCGCGGTGCCCGATCGCCCGGGTGCCAGGGATCTGTTCGGAGCAGGAGCCGGAGCTCGAGCCTCACGGGGAGCCGGGCCAGGTGGCGGCTTGTCACTTCGCGGGGGAAAGGTAGGGACGGCTTTCCACCGGGCATCGCGGGTGGGCTAGACCCGGGGCTTCGGCCCGAGCGCATACCGGTGGCGGGCCCTCCCTTCCTCGAGCCGGCCCTCCCCCGCCGGCGCTCCTTGCGCGACTTTAGAGCTCGAACAACTGGGGCGTCAACCCAGCCTGTTAAGAAATGGCGCTTCCAACTTGCAGGATCCGGTATCCCTTTTTGGATTTGAGGCGCAGGACGTCGTAGCCCTGCTCGGTGAGCCAGGTCCCCAACGAGTCCGCCCCGAGGTTTCGCTGGACCACCAGGTACGCCAATCCGCCTTTCCCCAGGCGGCCCAGCCACCTCACAAGGAGCTCGTGCAGGGCGGCCTTGCCCACTCGCACCGGCGGATTCGAGTAAATCGCGGCAAACCGGACCTGGTCCGGGACCTCGTCGGGCGCGCACGCCGTGACATTGGCGACGGCCGCCGCGGCGGCGTTCTTCTTGGTCAGCTCGATCGCCCGCTCATTCACGTCCACCGCCCAAACTCGCGCGCCCGGAGCCTGGCGGGCGATCGCGATCGCGATCGGCCCGTAGCCGCTGCCCAGGTCAAGGATGTCACCCGTTCCAGGTGGGGCCGGAGCCTCGCGTAGGAGGACTCGAGTCCCCAGGTCGATGCCCCGGGAGCCGAACACGCCCCGATCCGCCTCGAGCTCGAGCGCCAGCTCGCCGATGTGGAGGTGGAGGGTGCGCGGTTTCGACGCGACGACAGGAGCTGGATCGAAGTAATGGGACTTCTGTCCGGTCATTTGGGGCCGTTCATTTTTGGGTATACTCATCGTTTGTCGCCCAATCGGCTAATGCCGCCTGGGATTTCAGCCGTCATTCGGAGAACTGTTTGCCCACAATCCAGCAACTGGTCCGCACCGGGCGCAAAGCGGCCAGAGCGAAGTCTAAGGCGCCCGCCCTCAAGGGCTCACCGCAGCGGCGGGGAGTCTGCGTGCGCGTCTACACCCAGACTCCCAAGAAGCCCAACTCGGCCCTCCGCAAGGTGGCGCGCGTCCGGCTGACCACCGGCATCGAGGTGACGGCGTACATCCCGGGCATCGGACACAACCTGCAGGAGCACTCGGTCGTGCTCATCCGCGGCGGCCGGGTCAAGGACCTTCCGGGTGTGCGCTACCACATCATCCGGGGCACCCTCGACACCGCCGGCACGAAGAATCGGAAGAAGGCGCGCTCCAAGTACGGGGCCAAGCGCGAAAAGAGCAAGGCGGCGGCCTGATGCCTCGTCGGAGCCGTCCTGTCAAGCGTGTCATCGCGCCCGACCCGGTCTACCAGTCCGAGGCGATCGCCAAGTTCGTCAACGTGGTGATGAGTCGTGGAAAGCGATCGACCGCCGAGAAGGTTGTATATGAGGCGCTCAGCCGCGCGGGCAAGCAGGCCAAGAAGGAGCCGCTGGAGGTCTTCGACCTCGCCCTTCGCAACGCAACCCCGCTGCTCGAGGTCAAGCCTCGGCGCGTCGGTGGCGCCACGTACCAGGTCCCGGTAGAGATCAGGCCGGAGCGCCGGCTGGCCTTGGCGCGCCGCTGGATCGTCCGTTTCGCGCGCCAGCGTGGCGGGAAGAGCATGTCTGAGAAGCTCGCATTCGAGCTCCTTGACGCTTCCCAGAACACTGGCGGAGCGGTCAAGCGCAAAGAGGAAACCCACCGGATGGCGGAAAGCAACAAGGCTTTCTCCCACTTCCGGTACTAGAAGAGAGATGAGCGTGGCACTGAAGATGCAGGAACGTCCGGTCGCGATCGACAAGGTCCGAAACATCGGGATCATGGCGCATATCGACGCGGGCAAGACGACGACGACCGAGCGGATCCTTTTCTACGCGGGCCGCATCCACAAGATGGGCGAGGTCCACGAGGGTGCTTCCACGATGGACTGGATGGTCCAGGAGAAGGAGCGCGGGATCACGATCACGTCGGCGGCCACGACCGCCAACTGGCGCGATCACGCGATCAACATCATAGACACACCCGGGCACGTGGACTTCACGGTCGAGGTCGAGCGCAGCCTGCGCGTGCTCGATGGCGCCGTCGCGGTTTTTGATGCTGTGGCCGGTGTCGAGCCGCAGTCGGAGACCGTCTGGCGGCAGGCAGACCGCTACGGCGTGCCGCGGATCGCCTTCATCAACAAGATGGATCGCATCGGAGCCGATTTCTACGGATCGCTGAACTCGATTCGCACCCGCCTGGGCGCGCGCGCCGTGCCCATCCAGCTGCCGATCGGCTCGGAGGACCTGTTCACGGGCTACGTCGACCTGGTCACGAAGCAGGCGATCGTCTACACAGACGACCTTGGGACGACCAACACGGAGTCGCTGGAGCTTCCCGCCGACATGGCCGACCTCGTCAAGCAGCACCGGCACGACCTGATCGAAGCGGTCGCCGACTTCGACGACGACATCATGCATCTGTACCTGGACGAAAAAGAGCCGAGCGAGGCACAGATCACCGCCGCCCTTCGCAGGGGCACGGTCAAGGGCATCCTTGTCCCGGTGCTGTGCGGTGCCGCTCTGCGCAACCGCGGAGTGCAGCCGATCCTCGACGCGGTCGTCGACTACCTGCCGTCGCCCGCCGACGTGCCCGCCGTGGAGGGGACCGACCCGAAGTCGGGAGCGCTCCTTCTGCGCGAACACGACGACAACGAGCCGTTTTCCGCTCTCGCTTTCAAGATCCAGATGGACCCACAGGGGGTCGGCAAGCTGACCTTCTTCCGTGTCTACTCAGGCAAGCTGAAGGCCGGGTCCGGCGTGCTCAACGCGTCGAACGGTCGCAAGGAGCGCATCGGGCGCATCCTGCGCATGCACGCGATCCGCCGCGAGGACGTCGACGAGGTGTTCACTGGCGACATCGCGGCCGCGGTCGGCTTGAAATACACGACGACCGGCGACACGCTTGCAGACGAGGCGCATCCGATCCTGCTGGAGTCGATCACCTTCCCGGAACCCGTGATCTCCGTTGCCATCGAGCCCAAGACCAAGGCAGACCAGGACAAGCTCGGCATCGGGCTGCAGCGGCTGACCGAGGAGGACCCGACGTTCAAGGTCCATACCGATGACGAGACCGGGCAGACGATCATCGCCGGGATGGGCGAGCTGCACCTCGAGATCATCATCGACCGCCTCATGCGCGAGTTCAAAGTCGACGCCAATCAGGGCAAGCCACAGGTCGCCTACAAAGAGGCGATCAAGCGGCCGGCCCACGGCGTCGGGCGCTTCGTGCGGCAGTCCGGCGGCAAAGGCCAGTTCGGCCACGCCGAGCTGGACGTCCGCCCGGGCGAGCAGGGGAGCGGATTCGTCTTTGAGGACAAGGTCACGCAGGGTCGCATTCCCAGGGAGTTCATCCCTTCAGTCGAAAAGGGAATCAGGGAGGCGCTCCAGAGTGGGGTCGTCGCGGGCTATCCCGTGGTCGACATCGTGGCCGCGCTGGTGGACGGCTCGTTCCACGCGGTCGACTCGAATGACATGGCGTTCCAGGTGGCAGGATCGATGGCGATCAAGGACGCGATGCACAAGGCCCAGCCTTATCTGCTCGAGCCGATCATGAAAGTCGATGTCGTCATGCCAGAGGAATATCTCGGCGACGTGATGGGCGACCTGTCGTCGCGTCGCGGCCACATCCTAGGCATGGAGGGGCGTGGCACGTCGCAGAACGTGAAGGCCAGCGTGCCCCTGGCCGAGATGTTCGGTTACGCTACCGAACTTCGGTCGATGACCTCGGGGCGCGCGACCTACTCGATGGAATTCAGTCATTACGCAGAGATGCCCGGGAACCTGGCGGAGGCTGTGGGCCGCCGTACTACGTCGCGGAGTTAGTTAGGAGGAAACAGTGGCGAAGAAGAAGTTTGAGCGGACAAAGCCGCATCTCAACGTCGGGACCATCGGTCACATCGACCATGGCAAGACGACGCTGACGGCTGCCATCACGAAAGTGCTGTCGGAGAAGGGTCTGGCGGAGTTCAAGCCCTTCGACCAGATCGACAAGGCGCCGGAAGAGAAGGCCCGTGGAATCACAATCTCGATCACCCATGTGGAGTACGAGACCGAGAAGCGCCACTACGCGCACGTGGACTGCCCAGGCCACCAGGACTACATCAAGAACATGATCACGGGCGCCGCCCAGATGGACGGCGCGATCCTCGTCGTGGCCGCCAACGACGGTGCCATGCCGCAGACCCGCGAGCACATCATTCTTGCCCGCCAGGTCAACGTGCCCTTCCTCGTGGTTGCGCTCAACAAGTGCGACATGGTCGATGACAAAGAGTTCATCGAGCTCGTCGAGCTTGACCTGCGCGAGCTCCTCACCCGGTACGAGTACCCAGGGGATGACATTCCGATCGTGCGAATCTCCGCGCTCAAGGCCCTCGAAGGCGACCCCGAGTGGACGCCCAAGATCATGGAGCTCATGGACGCGGTCGACACCTACATCCCCTTGCCGGAGCGGCCCGTCGACAAGCCCTTCCTGATGCCGATCGAGGACGTGTTCACGATCGAAGGTCGTGGCACCGTCACCACCGGCCGGGTCGAGCGCGGCAAGCTCAAGAGGAACGAGGAGATCGAGATCGTCGGGATCCACCCGAACAGCACCAAGACCGTCGTCACCGGCATCGAGATGTTCCACAAGGACATGGACGAGTGCCAGGCCGGCGACAACATTGGCGCGCTGCTGCGTGGGGTCAAGCGCGAGGACGTCGTGCGCGGCCAGGTGCTGGCCAAGCCCGGCTCGATCAAGCCACACACGCAGTTCAAGGCGCAGGTGTACGTGCTGTCCAAGGAAGAGGGCGGTCGTCACACGCCGTTCCTCACAGGCTACCGGCCGCAGTTCTACATGCGGACCACTGACGTGACGGGCGAGGTCAAGCTGCCCGAGGGCGTCGAGATGTGCATGCCCGGCGACAACGTCGTGATGGACATCACCCTCGGCGAGCCGATCGCCATTGAGCCAGGGCTTCGCTTCGCCATCCGCGAGGGTGGCAAGACCGTCGGCGCCGGCGTGGCGACCGAGGTCGTCAAGTAGGCACATAGGTAAGAAGAGAAAGGGCTAGCAGTGGCGCAAAAAATTCGGATTCGGCTCAAGGCCTACGACCATCGGGTCTTGGACCAGGCGGCGGACAAGATCGTGGACACCGCCCGCCGTACGAACGCGCGCACTGCCGGCCCGATCCCACTTCCGACCGAGATCTCGAAGGTGACCGTGATCCGTTCGCCCTTCATCGACAAGGACTCGCGCGAGCAGTTCGAGATGCGCACGCACAAGCGCATCGTCGACATCCTCGACCCCAACCCGCGCGTGGTCGACGCGCTCATGCGTCTCAGCCTTCCGGCCGGCGTCAGCATCGAGATAAAGAGTTGAAAGGCCTGCTTGCCAAGAAGCTGGGCATGACCCAGCTGTTCAACGCCGACGGCACCACCACGGCGGTGACCGTGCTCGAAGCCGGGCCCTGCCGCGTGCTCGGCCTGCGCACCGCGGAGAAGGACGGTTACGCCGCGGCCCGCATCGCATTCGACGTCGTGGCCGAGCGCAAGCTCACCAAAGGCGAGCTGGGCGAGTTCAAGAAAGCGAGTCTCGAACCCCATCGCCACGTCGTCGAGATTCGCGGCTACGAGGGCCTCGAAGCCGGGCAGGAGCTCAAGGCGGAGATTTTCGCCGCCGGAGAGATCGTGGACGTCACATCCCACTCGAAGGGCAAGGGATTCCAGGGCCTCATCAAGCGACACAAGTTCAGCCGCGGCCCCGAGTCGCACGGATCTATGAACGTCCGCCAGCCGGGCGCCATCGGCTCGACCGACTCCGCCCGCGTTTTCAAGGGCCTGAAGATGTCCGGCCAGATGGGCAACGTGCGTACCACCGCTCGCGCCTACAAGGTTGTGCGCGTGGACGCCGAACGAAACCTCCTGCTCCTCAAGGGCGGCGTGCCCGGCGCAAGAGGAGCGCTCGTGCTGGTCAGGCAGTCGACCAAGCCCGTCAAGGTCAAGGGCCCTGCCGGCAAGCCGACCGGGAGGAAGGTCTGATGGCGACCGTCAAGGCCAAGACCACTGCGACCAAGACCACTGCGACCAAAACCACAACCAAAACCACGAAGGCCGCCAGGCCGGCTGCCAAGAAGACAGCCGACGAGACCGACACCAATCCGCTCCACGTTCCATTCTTCGACGCCCTGGGCGAGCGCAACGGCGAGGTCGACCTCCCCAAGACGGTGTTCGACGAGAAGCCGAACATGCCCGTCATGCACCAGGCTTATCTCCGCCAGCTGGCGAACGCAAGACAGGGCACCGCGTCGACCAAGACCCGCGGCCACGTCTCCGGCGGTGGCGCCAAGCCCTACCGCCAGAAAGGCACCGGCCGCGCGCGCCACGGCTCGATCCGCGAACCGTCCATGAAAGGCGGCGGCACGGTATTCGGCCCGCACCCTCGCAGCTACGAGCAGCGTATGCCGAAGCAGATGCGCCGCCTCGCGCTGCGCTCCGCGCTGAGCCAGAAAGCCCTCGACGGCCAGGTACGAGTCATCGAGAACTACGTCTTCGATGAGCCCAAGACCAAGCAGGCGGTCGACCTGATGGAAGCGATCGGCTTCGACAACTCGGCGCTCATCGTCCTGCCCGCGCCCAACATGATCGTCAGCCGCTCGTTCGAGAACCTCACCGGCACGAAGACGGTCCTCGCGCGCAACCTCAACATCCGCGACCTGTTCACCCACACGTACCTGCTCCTCAGCAAGGACTGCCTCGACCTACTGGAAGAGAACTTCCAAGCGCGCGAGCGCCACGGCAACGGAAAATGACGACGCGCGCCGCCTCGGAAATCGTGATCGGCCCGGTCATCACCGAGCGCACCTACCAGCTCTACACGCAGGGCAGGTACACGTTTCGCGTCTCTCCGCGCGCCTCCAAGACCGACATCAAGAAGGCCCTCGAGGAGCAGTACGAGACGCAGGGCATCAAGGTCCGCGACGTGAACACCGTGACCATGCGCGGCAAGAAACGGCGCAGCCAGCGCAGGGCCGGAGCCATCGGTCACACCCCCGACTGGAAAAAGGCGATCGTCACCCTCGGTCCCGGCCAGAAAATCGAAGGCCTGTTCGGGAGCGTCTAACGAGAACAAATGCCGATTAGAAAGTTCAAGCCAACCAGCCCTGGACGCCGGTTCATGTCGGTGTCGGGATTCGACGAGGTCACAACCGACGAGCCGGAGAAGACGCTGCTCGAGTCGCTGCCGACGCATGCCGGCCGCAACAACCAGGGCCGCATCACCACGCGCCACCAGGGCGGCGGCTACCGCAAGCTGTATCGAAAGATCGACTTCAAGCGCGACAAGCACGGCATCTTCGGAAAGGTCGCGACCATCGAGTACGACCCGAACCGCAGCGCCCGCATCGCGCTGATCCACTACAAAGACGGCGAGAAGCGCTACATCCTCGCCCCGCTCGGCCTGAAAGTCGGGGACCCCATCGAGAGCGGGGAAGAGGCGCCCGTCAGAATCGGCAACGCCCTCCCACTCTCCAACATCCCGGTGGGTTCGACCATCCACAACATCGAGCTCACGCTTGGAAGAGGCGGCCAGCTAGTCCGCTCCGCGGGCGCCTCGGCCCAGCTGCTCGCGAAGGAAGGCGACTACGCGGTCGTCCGCATGCCGAGCGGCGAACTGAGACGAATCCACGTGCGCTGCCAGGCCACGATCGGCCAGGTCGGTAACATCGAGCACGAGAACGAGTCGGGCGGCAAGGCCGGCCGCAGCCGCTGGCTTGGCGTGCGGCCCACAGTCCGCGGTTCCACGATGAACCCCCGCGACCATCCGCATGGCGGTGGCGAGGGCAAGACGGGGCCCGGCGGCAACCCGAAGACTCCTTGGGGCAAGCCCGCCCTGGGCTACCGCACCCGCAAGCCGAAGAAGGCCTCGGACAAGCTCATCATTCGCCGCCGCGAGAAGAAAGGACGCAAGAAGTAGATGTCACGCTCACTGAAGAAGGGGCCGTTCATCAGCGCCCCCTTGAAAGAGAAGATCGACAAGATGAACCTGACGCGCGACAAGAAGGTGATTCGCACCTGGGCGCGCGCCTCGACCATCTATCCCGACATGGTCGGTCACACCATCGCGGTCCACGATGGCCGCAAGCACGTGCCCGTCTTCATCAGCGAGAACATGGTCGGCCATCGCCTCGGTGAGTTCGCGCCCACGCGCCACTTCCGCGGCCACGGCACCCACACAGAAAAATCGACGGCACTGAAGTAGCAGTGGCGACGATGGAAGTTTCCGCAGTTTCGAGGTTTGTCCGCCGAACGCCGCGCAAGGCAAGGCTGGTGGCTGACTCCGTGAAGGGCATGAAGGTCTCAGAGGCTCTCGCGCAGCTCGAGTTCTCTCCGAAGCACGCCGCCAAAGACGTCGCGAAGGCGATCAAGTCCGCGGCGGCCAACGCGGAGCACAACTTCAACCTCAACCGCGACGATCTCGTCCTCAAGCAGATCCTCATCGATGAGGGGCCGACTTTCCGCCGCCGTCGCCCCGTCAGCCGGAGCATGGCGCACGAATTCTTCCACCGCACCTGCCACATCACCGCGGTCGTCGAAGACCGCCAGCAAGGAGCTAAGTAACAGTGGTAGCCATGTCTCCAGCGATGCCGACCGGATCTTCGGCGCCGATGCGGCCCATCTGCGTCGTTGCGACCTCCGCTCCTCGCTCACGCAGCAACGGCTGCGCTCGTTCCGGTGCTCGGCCGCGCCTAGCATCTGGGCCACCTGTGCACCGAATCTCTCGGTCGGCCCACCGGAGGCATGGCTAGTGGGTCATAAAGTTCACCCGAACGCATTCCGTCTCGGCGTGTTCCGTCCGTGGGAGGCGAACTGGTTCGCCAATCCCAAGGACTACACGAAGATGCTGCACGAGGACCTCGAGATGCGGCGCGTCATCCTCGCGCGCCTGCGCAACGCCGGCATCGCCAAGATCGAGACGGAGCGGTCCTCGAACGCCCAGCTCACCGTGACCATTCACACCGCCAAGCCGGGCATCGTGATCGGCAAGGGCGGTGCGTCGGTCGACCAGCTGCGCGAGGATCTCGAGAAGCGCTTCGGAAACCGCGTGCGCATCTCGATCCAGGAGATCAAGCAGCCGGAGCTCGATGCGCAGCTCGTGGCCGAGAACATCGCGTCGCAGATCGAGCGCAGAATCAGCTACAAGCGCGCGATGAAGCAGGCGATCCTGCGCACCATGCGCTCCGGCGCGAAGGGCGTTCGCATCTACTGCGGCGGACGCTTGCGCGGCGCCGAGATGGCGCGCCGAGAGTGGGACCGCGAAGGCCGCGTGCCACTCCACACCCTGCGCGCCAACATCGACTTCGGCCGCGCCACCGCGAGCACCACCTTCGGCGCAATCGGTGTCAAGTGCTGGATCTACAAGGACGTGGCCGCGCCGCTGCGCAAGCAGCCCGTGCCGGCCGAAGCCACGGCCCCGATCGCCGAGATCGCCCCGCAGCCCGAGCTGGCCGACGTCCTGGCCGCCGCGGCGGCGCCGTCCGCGCAGGTGGCCGCGCCCGAACCCGAGGTCGTGACCACCAGCCCCGTCACGACGCCGGCGCCACGCCGCGCCCGCGCCGCCACGACCACGACGATTGTCGCAAAGCCTGCAGCCAAGCCCAGGTCCGAGCCCAAGGCAAAGGCAGAAGCCAAGACCGAGACCAAGGCGAAGGCCGTCGCCCCCAAGGCAAAGGCCGAGGCCAAGGCGCCCGCCAAGAAAGCCACCAGCACCGCTGGGCGCGCGCAGGGCGCATCGAACAAGAAGGCTAAGAGCTGATGCTGATCCCCAAGAGAGTCAAGTACCGCAAGATGCACCGCGGTCGGCGCACGGGCATCGCCACGCGCGGCGCCACGGTCGCCTTCGGCGACTTCGGCCTGCAGGCGATGGAAGCATGCTGGATGAGCAACCGCCAGATCGAGGCGGCCCGCCGGGCGATGACCCGCCACGTCAAGCGCGGCGGCCAGATCTGGATTCGCGTCTTCCCCGACAAGTCGATCACCAAGAAGCCGGCCGAGACCCGCATGGGTTCCGGCAAGGGCAACCCGGAGGGTTGGGTCGCCGTGGTCAAGCCTGGCCGCGTGCTCTTCGAGATGGGTGGCGTCACGCCGGCCGTCGCCAAAGAGGCGATGAAGCTGGCCGCGTCCAAGCTCCCCATAAAAACGAGATTCGTCGTTTCGGAATCGGCCGCGGCCGGAGGGGCGCGATGAAAGTCGACGAGCTGAGAGTGCTCGAGGCGGACGAGCTCAGCGTTCGCATGCGCCAGGCGCGCCGCGAGCTCTACGAGCTCCGCTTCAAGCACGCCGTCGGCCAGCTCGAGAACTCGAGCCAGATCAGCAAGGTCCGGCACGACATCGCGCGGATCATGACCGTGCTGCGCGAGCGCGACTTCGGAATCGTCGCCTCGATGGTGGCAGACGCGCTCGAGCCGTCCGACCTGGCGCCGGAGCCAAAGGAGCTGCCGGTGGAAGCAGCGGATGAAGCACCCGAGGCGCCGGCCGCCAAGCCCAAGCGCACGCGCAAGAAAGCCGAGGAAACCAAATGACGGACACGGCCACCGCGACGAAGACAGAAACGAAAACGGCGACGGCCGAAAATGAGACCCGCGGTCAGCGCAAGGTTCGGCTCGGCACGGTGATCGCTGACAAGATGGACAAGACGATCATCGTCCAGGTCGGCACGTCCAAGGCCCACCGCCTGTACCGCAAGACCGTGCAGCGCCGCACCAAGTTCAAGGTCCACGACGAGAAGAACGAATGCGGCGTCGGCGACCTGGTGCGCATCACCGAAACGCGCCCCATCTCCAAGGAGAAGCGCTGGCGCGTGCTTGAAATCGTGGAGAAGGCCAAGTAACCATGACCATGCCTCCAGCGATGCCGGCCGGAGCTTCGGCGCCCATGCGGCCCATCCGCGTCGTTGCGGCCTGCGCTCCTTGCTTACGCCCGCGCCAGGCGGCTGGACCACCTGTGCACCGAATCTTTCGGCCGGCCAACTGGAGTCAAGGTCAGTGATTCAGCAAGAAACCCGTCTCAAGGTCGCGGACAACTCAGGAGCCAAAGAGATCCTGTGTATCCGCGTGGCCGGAGGCCACTATCGAAAGTACGCCTCGGTAGGCGACACCATCACCGCGACCGTCAAGTCGGCCCAGCCAGGCGGCCAGGTCAAGAAGGGCGAGGTGGTGAAGGCCGTCGTCGTGCGCGTGACCAAGGAATACAAGCGACCGGACGGCTCGCTCATCCGCTTCGACGACAACGCCGCGGTGCTGCTGGCCACGGCGAACAACCCGCGCGGCACGCGCATCTTCGGCCCGGTGGCCCGCGAGCTGCGCGAGCGCAACTTCATGAAGATCATCTCTCTCGCTCCGGAGGTTCTCTGACCAAGATGCTTACGAACAAGCCACAGCCCAAGCGACGCTGGCTCGACCTCGCCCCCGGCGATCCGGTGATCGTCGTCACGGGCAAGGACAAGGGCAAGCAGGGCGAGGTGCTGCGCACGATCCCTGACAAACACAAGATCGTCGTCAAGGGCATCAACATCCTGAAGCGCCACACCAAGGCGGGACAGCAACGCGGCGGCGTCACCGTCGCGCAGGGTGGAGTCGTCGACTTCGAGGCCGCGCTCGACTACTCGAACGTCATGCTCGTCTGCCCCTCGTGCTCGCGCCCGACCCGCACCAAGCACACGGTCCTCGAATCCGGCGCCCGTGCCCTCGTCTGCCGCCACTGCGGCGAGCCCTACGAGCGCGTGCGCAAGACGGAGGCCCAGTGACCAAGCAAAAAGCACAGCAGAAGAAGACCGAGGCCCCGAAGGCTCCGGGCACGCGGACCGAGACCCCCCCGCGCATGCTGACGCTCTATCGAGACACGATCGTGTCCCAGCTGACCAAGGAGTTCGACTACGACAACCCGATGGAGGTGCCCCGCATCGCCAAGGTCGTGGTGAACATCGGCATCGGCGAGGCGAAGGACAACGACAAGGCCCTCGACGCCGCGGTCGGCGACGTGGTCACGATCACGGGCCAGAAACCCGCCCTCATCAAGGCGCGGAAGTCGGTCGCGGCCTTCAAGCTCAGGGCGGGCCAGACGGTCGGCATCAAGAGCACCCTGCGCGGCCGCCGCATGTGGTTCTTCCTCGACAAGCTCCTCAACGTCGCGCTCCCGCGAATCCGCGACTTCCGCGGTGTCAACTCAGAGGGCTTCGACGGCCGCGGCAACTACTCGCTCGGCCTGCGCGAGCAGGTCATCTTCCCGGAGATCGACTACGACAAGATCGACAAGCTTCGCGGGCTGGAAGTGTCGATTGTGACCACAGCCCGCACCGATGACGAGGCGCGGAGTCTGCTAACCCGCCTCGGTATGCCATTCAAGAAGAGGTAAACGAGAGTTTGGCGAAGAAATCACAACTCGAGCGCTGGAAAAGAGACCTTGTCCACCCGAAGTTCAAGGTTCGCTTCCACAACCGATGCCGCATCTGCGGCCGGCCGCGCGCTTATTACCGCAAGTTCGGCATGTGCCGCATCTGCTTCCGCAACCTTGCCGCCGAGGGACGCATCCCCGGCGTGACGAAGTCGAGCTGGTGATGGCAACAGCGGTCGCGAAAAACGCGAAACCCATGCGCCGCGCCTCCGCGGGCGTCGTCAGCGACCCGATCGCCGACATGCTCACGCGCGTGCGCAACGCGAACACCGCCCGACATCCCGAGGTGAAGGTTCCGGCTTCCAAGCTGAAGCTCGAGATCGCACGCGTCCTGAAGGACGAGGGATACATCGCGGGCTACGAGGTCGAGGCGGACGGAACCACTCAGACGATGCGTATCATCTTCAAGGCTCGCCCCGATCGCACTCGGGTGATCTCGGGCGTGAAGAGGATCAGCCGCCCCGGCCTGCGCGTCTACGCGCGCAAGACAGAGATCCCTCGAGTCCTCGGTGGGCTCGGAATCGCCGTCCTCAGCACAGCCGAAGGAGTCATGAGCGGTCGCCAGGCGACCCGCCAGGGACTCGGCGGCGAAGTGCTGGCATATATCTGGTAGGAGTTCGAAAGAAGAGTTGTCGCGGATTGGAAAGCTGCCGATTCCGTTGCCGGGCGCGGTGAAGGTCACCCTGCAGCCGGGCCACGTCAAGGTCGAGGGGCCGAAGGGCCTGCTCGAGCGCACCTTGCCGGCGGAGATCTCGGTCAAGCAGGTCGACGGTGAGCTCGTTTTCGAGCGGCCCTCCGACGACTACCGCCACCGCGCCCTCCACGGCCTGGTTCGCAGCCTGGTCGACAACATGGTCACTGGCGTGAACGTCGGCTTCACCAAGCATCTCGAGCTCGTCGGCGTCGGCTATCGGGTCGCGAAGCAGGGCGATGAGCTCGTGCTGAGCCTCGGCTACTCGCACCCCATCAAATACAAGCCGCCGCCGGGTGTCACCATCGACGTGCAGGATCCGACGAAGTTCTCGGTCTCCGGCATCTCGAACGAAGATGTCGGCCAGGTCGCGGCAAACCTCCGCGGACTCCGCCCGCCCGAGCCTTACAAGGGCAAAGGCGTCATGTACCGCGGCGAGAAGATCCGCCGCAAGGCCGGCAAGGCCGGCAAGGGCGCCAAGGCTTCCGCATGATCAAGCAGAACGACCGCAAGCTCAACCGCTCCAAGCGCCACCGGCGCGTGCGCGTGCACGTGGCGGGTACGCAGGAGCGTCCGCGCCTCGCCGTGTTCCGCAGCCTCAACCACATGTACGCCCAGCTCATCGACGACGGGACCAGCCGCACTGTGGCGGCCGCATCGACGGTCGCCCTCAAGGCGAAGGGCAACGGCATGGCCGAGGCCGCGCAGGTCGGCAAGGAGATCGCCGCGAAGGCGAAGGCCGCGGGCGTGAACGCGGTGGTCTTCGATAGGGGCGGTTTCCTCTACCACGGCAGAATCAAGGCTTTGGCGGACGCCGCCCGCGAAGCCGGACTGGAGTTTTAAAACCAAATGGGCAGCCGATACCCTCATTCGAGCGGCGAGCGATCCGATCTCACCGATCGCGTCGTGCGCGTCAACCGCGTGTCCAAGGTGGTCAAGGGTGGGCGCAAGTTCTCGTTCAGCGCGCTGATCGTGGTCGGCGACATGAACGGGCGGGTCGGCGCCGGCATCGGCAAGGCGCGCGAGGTGACCGAGGCCATCCGTAAGGGCATGGACGTCGCCAAGCGCAACATGATCACCGTACCAATGGTCGGCACGACCATCCCTCACGAGGTTCGCCTCAAGTGGGGCGCGGCCAAGATCATGCTGAAGCCCGCCGCGCCTGGAACGGGCGTCATCTCAGGCGGGGCGATGCGTGCCGTGATCGAGACTGCGGGCATCAAGGACATTCTCACCAAGTCCCACGGCACCAACAACCCAATTAACACGGTCCGTGCGACGCTCGCCGCCCTGCAGCAGCTGAAGACGGCGCAGCAGATCGCCGAGCTGCGCGGTAAGGAGGTCGAGCAGATCGTCGGGAAGCGCCTGGCGGCCGCCTACCGGCGCCAGGAGGGCGGAGGCAAGGCCGCCGCCAACGGCGCCGAGGCCACCCCGGTGGGGGCGAAATGACCGCCGCCAACAAGCAGCCGGCCACCACCGGCCCGAGACCGATCAAGGCAACACTCGTGAAGAGCACCATCGGAGCGCTCCCTCAGATCAAAGCCACGGTCGAATCCCTCGGCTTCCGCCGCATGAACCAGACCCGCGAGCTCCCTGACAACCCGGCTGTCCGCGGCATGCTCAAGGCCGTCGACTTCCTGGTGGCCGTCGAGGGCACGCCCTACATCCGACCCAAGCGCAGCCAGTACAAGATCTGGCGCTCCCGCTCGGACAAGAAGCACAAGAGGGGCAAGTAACAGTGCAGTTGCACGACCTCAAGCCTTCTCAGGGCGCGCACCGCCGGCCAGAGCGCGTCGGACGCGGCACGGGCTCGGGCCGCGGCAAGACGTCCGGTCGCGGACAGAAAGGACAGAACGCTCGCAGCGAAGGCTTCCGCGTCGGCTTCGAAGGCGGCCAGATGCCGCTGGCTCAGCGCATCCCCAAGCTGCCCGGCTTCAAGAACCCGTTCCACCGGCAGTTCTCGGTCGTCAACCTCTCGAAGCTCAGCCGCTTCCCCGACGGAACGAACGTGAACGCCGACACCCTGCTGGAAGCCGGCCTGGTCCACCAGGGCATGGAGATCAAGGTCCTCGGCACCGGGGGCCTGAAGCGCAAGTTGACCGTCGAAGCACACTTCTTCAGCGCCAGCGCCCGCGAGGCGATCGAGAAGGCGGGCGGCAGCGTGAACGTGCTCGGTGAGCCCCGCAAGATCGGCCCGAGGCGGACGGCGGCCAAGTTGCCGAAACCGCTCCCGACCACCGCGGAGGCGGCGCCTGCCGCAACACCGAAAGCCGAGAAGGCGGAGAAGGCGGTCAAAGCCGAGCGGCCGGCGAAGCAGGCGCGTGAGCAAGAAGCCTCCGCCGGACGCGCGCAGGACGCATCAACAGAAGCAGTCGAGGAGGCCACCCCTCCCGACGGGGAATAGGCTTAGGGCATGAACCTGCTCGAAGCGCTGGTCAACGCGATCCGGCTCCCGGAGCTCCGCAACAAGATCCTGTTCACCGGCGGGATTCTGGTCGTCTTCCGGCTCTTCGCCAACGTCGCCGTGCCCGGCGCGAGCCAGGCCGCCCTGGCCCAGCTCTTCAACAATCAGGCCCTGCTCGGGCTGCTCGACCTCTTCTCAGGCGGCGGCCTTTCGCGCTTCAGCGTCGTGGCCATGGGCATGAACCCGTACATCAACGCCACGATCATCATGCAGCTCATGACCGTGATCTCCGAGCGGATCAAGGAGATCTCCAAAGAGGGCGAGATGGGGCGGCGCCGCATCACCCGCTGGAGCCGCTACCTGACGGTCGTGCTCGGCGCCGGCCAGGCCTACGGTTTCACCGTCCTCTTCCAGAACACCACCCCCTCCATCCTCCCGGCACTGGACTGGTTCCAGCGCCTGCAGATCGTCCTGGTGCTCACCGCCGGCACCGTGATGCTGATGTGGTTCGGCGAGCTGATCACCGAGTACGGCATCGGCAACGGCGTGTCGCTGATCATCTTCGCCGGGATCATCGGCCGCGGGCCGCAGGGTGTCGCCGCTGTCTTCGCGGCCAAGTCGGCCGGTGGTGGGATCGCCGACTACGTGCCCTTCATCATCTTCGGCCTGATCGCGCTGCTCATGACCGCGGTGATCATCGAGGTGCAGCAGGCGGTGAGGAAAATTCCCATCCAATCCGCGCAACGGACGGTGGGCTTGAAGCAGGTGCAGAGCCGCGCCAGCTTCCTGCCCCTGCGCGTCAACCACGCCGGGGTCATCCCGATCATCTTCGCAATCTCGGTGATGTTCCTGCCGACGATCGTCGCCAACTACTTCACCGGCGCGCCGCCGGACACCTGGTACTACAAGGCCGCGGCGTGGGTGAGAGGCAACTTCGCGCCCGATACGTCGAACCTTCCGATGGCGATCACCTACAACGGGCTCTACTTCGCCTTCACGTTCGGGTTCACGTATTTCTACACCGCCATCACTTTTGACGTGAACGAGGTCGCCGACAACCTGAAACGCTACTCGAGCTTCATCCCGGGCATCCGCCCGGGCCGGCCGACCGCGGACTACCTCGCCGCGGTCATGAATCGCGTGACGTTCGCGGGCGCGACGTTCCTCGGATTCATCACGGTCATTCTTCCAATCGCGACGGCCAGGATCTCGGGCA
This sequence comes from Candidatus Dormibacteraceae bacterium, assembly GCA_050734495.1. Lineage (GTDB taxonomy): Bacteria > Chloroflexota > Dormibacteria > Dormibacterales > Dormibacteraceae > Palsa-870. Next base: position 1,970 of record JBOHUQ010000069.1, on the reverse strand, counting down.
TCTCCCATCAGCAGATGTACCTCGGGGGCACAGCCATACTCATCGTGGTCGGCGTTGCCCTGGACACCATGAAACAGCTGCAAACGCAGCTCGTGATGCGCCAGTACCGCGGCTTCATCCGATGAATTTGTTGCTATACGGCGCCCCTGGCAGCGGCAAGGGGACCCAGGCCAACATGCTGCGCTCGCATTTCGGCATCCCGCACATCGCCACCGGAGACATGCTCCGCGCAGAGATCGCAGCCGGCACCCCGCTCGGCCAGAAAGCCCAGCCCATCCTGGCGGCGGGCCACTACGTGTCGGACGAGATCATGATCGCGATGATCGCCAAGCGCCTCCGACAGCCGGATTCCAGGCGCGGCTTCATCATCGACGGCTTCCCGCGCACCATCCCCCAGGCCCAGGCCCTCGACGACCTGATGGACGGGCTGGGACGGCGCTTTGACCGAGTCCTGTACCTCAAGGTCGACCTCGAGGAGCTGCTCCGCCGCCTGTCCGGCCGGCTCGTCTGTCCGGCCTGCCAGCGCACCTACCCGCCCGGCACCGCCCTCTGCGCGGCCGACGGCAGCGGCCTGGTTCAGCGCGAGGACGACAAGGCGGAGGCGGTCAAGCCCCGGATCGAGGTCTACCTCCAGAAGACGATCCCCGTGCTCGACCACTACCGTGGCGAGGGCCTTGTTTCTGAGATCGACGGCATGGGCACAATCGAAGAGATAAGCCGCCAGGTCATGGCCGCCGTCACCACGTTCCCGCTCGCCGGGAAGGCCGGCCGAAGGCCCGGTGGGGGGGCCCAACCAGCCCAAAGCGCATGAAGAAGAACCAATGATCAACCTGAAAACCGCCCACGAGATCGACCTCATGGCCCGCGCGGGCAGCCTGCTCGCATCCGTCTTGCCTCCCCTCAGGGAGGCCTGCGAGCCCGGAGTCAAGACGATCGAGCTCGACAAGATCGCCGACCGGCTCATTCGGGAGGGCGGCGCGACGCCCGGCTTCCTCGGCTACCACGGCTTCCCCCGCTCGATCTGCGTCTCGATCAACGACGAGGCCGTCCACGGTATCCCGGGCAACCGGAAGGTGACCGCCGGAGACCTGGTCAGCCTCGACCTGGGCCTGGTCCTGGACGGGTTCTGGGCGGATGTCGGCATCACGGTCGGCGCCGGCACGATCAGCCCGGAGGCGGCCCGCCTGATCAAGGTGACCGAACAGGCGCTCTACGTCGGGATCGACAAGGCTCGTCCGGGCGGCTACCTGGGCGACATCTCGTCAGCGATCCAGAAGCACGTCGAGGCGGCCGGCTTCTCGGTGATCCGCCAGTTCGTGGGCCACGGAATCGGCCGCGAGATGCACGAGGACCCACAGGTGCCCAACTTCGGCCCTCCAGGCACGCTCCCGAAGCTGAAGACCGGCATGACCCTGGCGATCGAGCCCATGGTCAACGCCGGCTCCCACGAGGTCTACATGAAGCCCGACGGCTGGACGATCTGCACCGCCGACGGCTCCCTTTCGGCCTACTTCGAGCACACGGTGGCCATCACCGACCGGGGACCGCTCGTACTGACCGCCAATCCCCTCGCGTAGCCAGGTTTGGTACAATCGCCGTTCGTGCCCCAACGCCTCCCACTCGTGAAGGGGGTCGTGGTGGAGCCTTTACCCAACGGTGTATACCGGGTTGAGCTCGAGAACGGGGCGAAAGTCCTGGCTCACGTCGCCGACCGTGCAGGCACCCACTTCACCCGGCTGCTCGCCGGGGACAAGGTGGGCGTCGAGCTGGCGAGCAGCGACCGATCGCGAGGGCGCATTCGAGAGATTTGGAGATGAAGGTACGTCCGTCCGTCAAGAAGATGTGTGCGAGCTGCAAGGTGATCAAGCGCAACGGGGTGGTCCGAGTGATCTGCTCCAAGACGCCCAAGCACAAGCAGCGACAGGGATGACTTTGGAATTGGCCGTCGAGAGAACGATTCCGGGGTCCCC
>JBOHUQ010000068.1:0-51243 GCA_050734495.1 Candidatus Dormibacteraceae bacterium | reverse complement strand
CCACCGACGAGGATGTCATCATGGTGCCCGACGATCCGGAGGCCAACGATACTTTCGCCTCTCGGCCGGAGGAGGCTGGCCTTTCGTGGACGCTCGGCCATGTGGTCGTGCATACCACCGCCTCGTCTGAGGAATCGGCGGCTCTTGCGCTGATCCTCGCTCGCGGCCTTCCGGTCGAAGGCCGGTCCAGATACGAGGTGCCGTGGGAGCAGGTTCGAACGGTGGCGTTCCTCCGCCACCGGATACGGGAGAGCCAGCGGATGCGGCTGGCGATGCTCACCGCGTGGCCCGACAGGCCCGACCTCGACAATTTCTACACGCCGTACGCGGGCCGGCCGCCGATGAACGCGCTTGGACGCTTCCTTGGCGGGCTCGCTCACGACGATTCCCACCTGGCGCAGTTGCGCAAGATCGTGGACCAGGCCCGCACACGCCGGGCGGCTGCCTGAGCGGCTGACGGGGTCTTAACAGGCAGGATTCCCCGGGCCCGTGCGCGGTCTTAGGTTGACGGCATGCGCAATTTGCTCCGACAACCGCTGACCTGGATGGTGATCGCCGAATGCGTCGTGGTGGCGCTGCTGAGCTTGGTGGTTTGGAATATCGTCGCGGCCGCCGCCGTCCAGCGCGCCACGGCCGCGCCGGCCCAGGCCATTGACTCGCCGGCTTTCGCCTCAGACACGCCGCTGCCCGAAGTGAGCGTGGGGGCCGGGCAGGCAACACAGGTTCAGCTGCCGGGACTCAACGTCGATGCCGGTTTCTGGCGATCGCGGCTCAGCCAGCTGAACCGCGATCAGGTGTTCTTCGAGCAGCTCGAATGGCGCATCGTGCGCAACGCCATGGACGCCGCCCAGGGCTACCTGGAAACCGTGGTGTTGCCGTCGATCACGCGAGTGGAGCAGCGACAGGCGGCTTGAACGGCAGGGATCTGCCCCACCCGGCGCTTCGCGTCGGCCTCCCCACGGGTGGGGAGGTGAATCAAACTCCTACCCCTTCTCCGATTGCATAGTGACGTTGCCGTTCAGCGTGGCGCCATCCTCGACCGTGAGGCGGGCGACCTTCACGTCGCCGTTCAGGTGACCCGAACCACCGAGCGTCAGCCGCTTTTTCGCGGTCACGTTGCCGGTGACCTGGCCCCGGACGCTGACGTTCGATCCTTCGATCGAAGCCTGGATCGCCGCCCCCGAGTCGACCGTGACGTCTCCGCTTGCCTTGAGCTCTCCTTCGACGTTTCCCGCGATCTTGAGATCGCCCTGGATCTCGAGGCGCCCGTGCAGGCTGTCGCGGGGGCCTAGGGAGACGACGTTTTTCTCGCCGTTTTGACTGCCGCCGGGTGAGTGGGTCGCGGACTTTTCAGCTTGGGCCATCTGGGAATCCTCCACTGCGTTGATCGTGCCTTCCATACTTTGGGTCAACTGTGAGCGCCGCGCGGACTTGCGCTTCGCTGTCAAGTGAGACTCCGGATCGAGTGAGGCTTGCATGGTAACAGGGTGCCACCGGACGTAGACGAAGGTCAGGGATCAGGGTCGAGTGCCCCAGGATCCAGGTTTTGGGAGCTCTCGACAACCTTGATGGACCCGGATTCTTCAGACGAGATGATCGACCACCTGGTCGATTTCTTCGATCGCATCGCCCCTTCGTACGACAGCTGGGCCGGCGGTCAGCATGAGCGGGTAGCGGTCAGACTGGTCGACGTCGCGGCGCCACAGAAGGGCGAGCAGGTCCTCGACGTCGGCACCGGTACCGGCCTGGTGGCTCACCTCGCGGCGCCGAGGGTCAGCCCTGGGAGCGTGATCGGGATCGACCTCTCCGACAACATGCTCGCCCTTGCCCGGTCGAAGAAGGCCAGGAATGTCCAGTTCCTCGGGATGGCGGCCGAGCGCCTCATCTTCAAGCCGGAGACCTTCGACCTGGTCACCATGGGAGAGGCGCTGGCGTATGTCGGCGATCCCGCCGACGCGCTGGCCGAGGCGCATCGGGTGCTGCGCACAGGTGGGCGCCTGGCGGTTTCCAACCAGAGGCGAAGCTTGAGCACGCGCGCGCAAGACCTCTTCTTCCAGGGCCTCGCCCCGCTCGCGCGGCGCCACTACCTGAGCCTTCCGCGCTACAGCTCAGAGCGCTCCCGCTTTGGCGAGCCCAAGGTGCTGCCCGAGCTGCTCGACGTCGCGGGCTTCGAGGTGACGCGCATCACCGAAATGGTCACTGGCGGCCGCACCCGAGACGCGAAGGAATGGATCGACCTGATGGCGAGCGCCGGTCCGCTGCCCTACACCCTGATCCGCGCCCTCGGTCCACGCTACCGCGACGAGCTGGAAGCGGAGGTGGAATCTGCGATGGACAGCCTCGGCGATCCCGACGACGCGTTCCGGTACCACCACTCCTACTTGATCGCGGTCGCTCGCAAGCGCTGATCGATCGTCGCGACCATCACCAACGCCGCGAGCGCGCACAGCGCCGCCGCCACCGTGAAGATCTCGCGATACTCCTGGAGGAACGCCGCGGCGACGAGCCTCGCCAGGTGATCGACACGAGCGCGCAGAGAGGGATCGGTGAGAACCGGCGTGCCCAGGATCTGGTGAAACCGATACAGCCCGAACGCGGTCAACGCGGACAATCCGACCAGCATGCCCATCGTCCGCGCCAGCACGACCAGGCTCGTGGCGAGGCCGTGGCTCTCGCCGCGGGTGAGCGCCAGGACTGCGGCGGTCAGCGGCGCGATCACGATTCCGAGTCCCAGCCCGCAGGCCGCGAGCGCCACATCGGCCTGCCGCAGGAAGCCGGCGTGGAGAGCCAGCTCGTTGGACGACCATGTCGACATCTGGAGGAAGGCCGCGGCCGAGAGCAGGATCCCGCCGACCGCCACGAGCCTGCCCGGCAATCGACCCGCGAGAAAACCACCGAGCAGAGCGCCGGCCGGGATCCCTACGAGGAAGCGCGAAAGCAGCAACCCCGAACCGAGCTGGTCGAGGTTGAACACCAGGCGGCCCAGCACCGGGACGTCGACGAGCGCCACCATCAAGGCGACGCCGATCAAGAGGTTGGCAATCGCGGCGCCGATGAAAGCCTGGCTGCGGAGCAGCTCGCGCGGCACCAACGGCTCCAGCTGTCGAACCTGGCGCCACCCGTAGAACGCCAGGACCGCCACGCTTGCGAGCCCTGCCGGAAGCAGCAGCGTGCCGGTGGCGCGATGGTCAGGATCATCTGGATAGAGGGCGAGCACCAGGAGCCCGAGCCCGAGTCCCAACAGCGACGCGCTGATCCAGTCGATCGATGAACTCCCGTGGCTCATCGAGGGCGCTCCACGTCGCATCGCCAGGAGCAGGCCCACGGCGCATAGCGCGGCCAGCGGAACGTTCAGCCAGAAGACAAAACGCCAGCCGCCCGCAGACGCCGCCAGGGCGGCAAGGCTCACCCCATACAGAGGGCCGAACACGCTGCCTGCCTCCTGGAGGCCGGCCACAGAGCCGAGCGCGAGCGCGCGTGCGTTGCCCCGGTACAGGTCCGCGGCCAGCGCCAGGGACAGGGGAACCAGCCCGCCGCCCCCCAATCCCTGCAAAACCCGTCCGGCAACAAGCCAGGGAAGGCCGGCCAAGGTCCACAGACCTGACGTGGCGGTAACGATCGACCCGGCAGCGAAGACGGCCATGCACGCGGCATATACCGGGGCGCGCCCACGCGAGTCTGAATAGGCGCCAAGCAAAGGCATCGCGACCACGTAGCCGCCAAGGAAACCGGTCACGATCGGCGTCGCCTGCTCGAAGCGGTCGATCGTCAGTCCGACATCGGCGATCATCGAGGGCAGCAGGGTCACCACCACGTACGCGTCGAGCGCCGCGATGAAGAGCCCGGCCGAGGCTATGCCGAGCAGGACCGGCTTGGAAACGCGGGGCACTACGGGGAGGGCGGTGTGATGTTGACCGGGGCGTTGAAACCCGAAATGTCCACCTCGACCGCGGCCTCCTTGCCTCCATCGCCGAAGGCGCCGTCGAGCTGCGCTTTGCGAATCAGGTGGTCGGAGATCCCGACCCAGACGACAGCCTTCACGTCGACGCTGGAGGTCAGCTGCGCGAACATGCTGCGCAGCTGGTCGGCGCTGTAGGTCGCGTTGATCTTCTCCACGTCGACTCCATCCACCCTGTCGGCGCCGGCATCGGAGAGATTGCGGCCGGCGGGAATGATCGCGGGCAGGCCGGTCGAGGGGTCGAAGAGCTTCGCCAGGTCAGGGACCGCCGCCGCCTGGCTTCCCTGCAGCTCCTGGTAGGTCGAGAACGGCAGGTGCAGGAAAACGTGGCCGCCCGAGATCACGACCTCGAGGCTGATCGCGAGGTCACCCTGCTTCACCGTGTAGATCGTGTCGCTGTCGCCGGGCAGCCGCACCGAGGTCTTGGCGGCGGCCAGCGTGAAGCCCTGCAATGAGATCGCCCCTTTGGTGAACTTGAGGTCGGCCTTGACCGTGTTCAGCTTCTCCATCGCGGTGGCCGCGTCGCGCAGCGTCCGGGCCGGGTCGACCGGGGCCTGGCTGCCGCCGCACGCGGCCAGCAGCATCACGGCCAGCACGGCAGCCATGGCTCGTCTCATCGCGCCGAACAGTACCTCCGGCCGCCTATTTCGGGTCCTTTGCCCGCACGATCAGGCGGATCGGGCGATCGTAGAAGAGGTAGTCCCAGGCCCAGTTCACGAGCACCAGGATGCGGCTGCGGAAGCTGATCACGTTGACAAGGTGGACGGCGAGCCACATCAACCAGCCGAGGAACCCCGAGAGGTGGACGGCTCCCAGCTCGGCCACCGCGGAGTTGCGCCCGATCGTCGCCATGATGCCGGGATCCTTGTAGCGGAAGGCTTTCGCCCCGCCGTTTGCGACGAGCTCCGAGATGGTCGCGGCCACGTGCCTGCCCTCCTGCATCGCCACAGGGATGAGCATGGGCAGCGGCGCACCGCGGTCGGTCGCCCCGGCAAGGTCGCCGATGACGAAAACCACAGGGTGGCCGGTCAGCTGAAGGGTGGGTTCGACGTTGATCCGAGACTGGCGGCCGAGCTGGACGCCAAGAGCCTGGCCCAGCACCGAGGCGCGTACCCCGGCCGTCCAGACGATGGTGCCTGCGGCGATCTCCACGCCACCCGCGAGCCTGATCGATTCGTCGGACACCGACTCCACCTTCGCGCCCAGCATCAGCTCGACGTGCTTTTTCTCGAGCGAGCGGCGGGCCGCCTCGCGAAGTCTTGGCTCGAACGTGCCGAGCGGGGCGCCGGCCGCTTCCAGCAGCAGCACATGCACCTCGCCGAGGTCCAGGTCGCGATAGTCCTTGCGCAGCACAAGGCGGATCAGCTCGGAAAGCGCGCCCGCGAGCTCGACACCGGTCGGTCCGGCGCCCACCACGGCAAAGGTGAGCATCGAGCGCCGGTTCTGTGCGCCGGTCACCCATCGCGAGGCTTCGAACTGCGAGAGGATCCGGTTGCGCAACGCCAATCCCTCGTCGAGGCCCTTGAGCCCAAAGGCGTGATGCGCCAGCGACACGTTGCCGAAATAGTCGCTCTGGCTCCCGGTGGCGAGCACGAGGTAGTCGTAGGGGATGGGCCCTCGGTCGGTCGCCAACACCCGCCCGTCGAAGTCCGCGCCGGTCACCTCCGCCTGCCTGAACTCGACATTGGAGTACGGCCGGATCAGCGCCCGCACCGGCCGCGCGATCTCGCCAGGGTCGAGCAGGGCCGAGGCCACCTGGTAGAGGAGCGGCGTGAACAGGTGGTAGTTGTTGCGGTCGACCAGCAGCACGTCGACCGGCGCCTTCCGCAGGGCCCGTGCGCAGGTTAGGCCGCCGAAGCCAGCGCCGGCGATCACCACCCGCGGCGCGGTCACTTTTCGGGGGGTTTGCGGAACCGCCCTCCGCCGCTGGGGCGCCGGTTCGCCATCTTCTCCAGGGCCGTTTCCCCGCCTGTCGCCTGCAGCAGCGACTTCGGCAACTTCTGCTTCTTCCTGATCACGGGCTCGAACAGGTCACCGTGCTTGGCGACGCGCGCGAGCACCTGGTCGGAATCGAAGACGAGCAGGCCTGGATCCTTTGCCTTCAGACACTTCTCGACCTCCTCCCACGACACCGGTGTGGACACCGTCGGCCGGGCGCGAGCGCGGAGCGAGTAAACGTTGACCGTCGTCTTGTACTGGTCGTTCTGGCTCCAGTCGATGAGGACGCGGCCGGTGCGCAGCTCCTTGAGCTGCTTGTGCACGACGAGGTCGGGATTCCTCTCCTCGAATATCTGGGCCAAACCTTTCGAGACCACCTTGGTCTCCACGTATGTCACCTTCGTGTTGAGCGGGACGTAGAGCTGGAGTCCCTTCGAACCGGAGGTCTTGGCGCAGCATTCGAGACCGTGCTCGGCGAACAGGTCGCGCAGCATGAGCCCGACCCGACAGCACTCGACGATGGTCGCCGGCGGTCCCGGGTCGAGGTCAAAGACCATGGTGCGAGGTTCGGGCAGGTCCGAGGCGAGCGACAGTGAGGTGTGGAATTCGAGGGTCGCAATTTGAGCGAGCCACACCAGCGTCGGCAGGTCCTGGCACAGGCAGTAATACATGTCGCGGTTGTTGCCACCGCTCCAGACTGTCGCGGTCTCGACCCACGGCGGGCGGTGCTTCGGGCAGTTCTTCTCGTAGAAGAACTCGGCGTCGACTCCATTCGGATAGCGCTTGAGCGTCAGGGGGTGGTGCCGGGTGTGAGGTAGGAGCGTGGACGCGATCCGCGTGTAGTAATCGATCACCTGCCCCTTCGTGAAACCGACCTCGGAGTACAGGACTTTCTCGAGGTTGGTCAGCTTGAGGGTGCGTCCTTCGATCTGGACCTCGACCTCGGTTGACCTAGCCACCTTCGCGCACCACCTCACGCGCCGGCTTGTCGGTGCGCAGTCCCTTGAAGGCAGGGGCGCGCAGCTGTCCGGACTTCGTCCACTCGACGAACTCGACCTCCGCAACGAGCTTCGGCTTGACGAGGTGGGCTTTTTTCGGCGGAGCGCCGGCATCGAAAGGACTCTTGTCCTGCGCCAGCGGCTTCATGGCGCTTGCCAGCTCATCCAGCATTGCGTCTGTGAAGCCGGTCCCGACCTTGCCCGCGTAGACGAACTCGTTCTTGAGGTAGTAGCCGACGAGCAGTGCGCCCGGATGCCCGGCGCGCCTGCCTTCGCCCTCGAGCCAGCCGCCGATCACGAACTCCTGGCGGTCGTGGTTCTTGACCTTGACCCAGGCGCCTGTGCGGCGTCCCGGGTCGTAAGGCGAGTCGAGCTTCTTGCCCATGATGCCCTCGAGGCCCGACTTGCGGCTCGCCGCGAGCATCGCGGGTCCGCCCCCTTTTTCGTAGGGCGGGGTCTGCCATGAGGCGCCGTTGAGCTTCAACGCCTCGAGCGCTTTGCGCCGAGCCGCGTAGGTCTCTGTGAGCAGAGAGTGGCCGTCCTGCCACATCACGTCGAAAAGCATGTACGTGACCGGGACCTCTTTCATCTTGCGGCGGATCTCGGTCTCGGAGGTGAGGCCCATTCGCTGCTGGATCTCTTCGAAGCTCGGCCGCCCCTTGTCGTCGAGGGCGACGATCTCGCCATCGAGGATGACCTCTTGCGATCCAAGCGCTCTGCCCATCCCATGTACCTCCGGGTAGCGCGCCGTGACGAGCTCGCCGCTGCGGCTCACCAGGCGAACGGTACCGCCTTCGACATGAGCCTCAGCGCGTATGCCGTCCCACTTGAACTCGAATCCCCACGCGTCGTCGGGGGTCGGTGGCTTGGAGACGAGCTTCGCCATCATCGGCTCGATCCGCTCCGGCGCCGGCTTGCGGTCGGGATCTTGCGGCGGATCCATGCGGTGGATCATCCAGTTCTTGCCATCGGTGCGGAAGAGCACGTAGCGGCCTTGCAACCGCTTTCCGCGGAGGATGACCATGACTTCGCGGTCCGACCACTTTTCCGTCTCGTAGGTCCCGCTGTCCCAGATCGAAACCTGTCCCGCTCCGTAGTTGCCCGCGGGGATGTCGCCTGCGAAGCCGATGTAGTCGAGCGGGTGGTCTTCCACGTGGACGGCGAGGTGGTTCTTTTTGGGGTCGGGCGGCACGCCCTTGGGCACGGCCCAGGAAACGAGAACGCCGTCGCGTTCGAGCCGGAAATCCCAGTGGAGGCGGCGCGCATGGTGCTCCTGCACCACGAACCGCGGCGCTTTGGTCTCCTTGCTGGGAACCTTGGCGCCCGGTTCTGGTGTCTTTTTGAAATCACGCTTGGCCTCGTACTCGGCGAGCTTCCTGGCCATGTCAGATAAAGGTTAGGCCGGCCAACGCCGTGCCGGGTGCGCGAGCGTCCGGTCGTTGCTTTGAGGCGCCGTCAGCGCGACTCCCTGCGAAGCGCGGCGTCGGAGTCGTCTCCTTGCTTCGTCAAGCGAACCTCGAGCCCGATCCCCTCAGTCGTGATCTCGCATGTGCGGAATGGGCTCTCAGCGACCAGGCGCTCGAATTGACGCGGTGAGTAAGCGCGGCGCTTGAGCATCTCGAGGGTCGCCTTCGTCGTGAACGATCCCACCCACCCGAGCTCCATGCCCTTGACCTCACGCGCGATGTCGGCGTGGGTCGCGTCGCTGCTCATGTCCTGGACCAGGGCGGTTCCACCGCCGCGCAGGACTCGGTGCATCTCGGAGAGGGCGCTGCCTGGGTGGACGAAGTTCTTGAACGCGGCCTGGCAGACGATCAGGTCGAATGAGTCCGCCTCGAAGGGCATGACGGCGGCGTCGCCCTGGTGGAAGTCGGCCGTGACGCCGGCCTCCATTGCGTTCTGGCCGGCGATTCTCACGAAGGTGTGGCTGATGTCCAGCCCAGTCACCCTGTGCCGTCCGAGCCGCGCCAGCTCGATCGCGAGGTACCCGGGGCCGAACGCCACCTCGAGCACCTTCGCGCCCTCCGGCAGGCTGCCGGTCAGCCGCGCGGCCTCCTTCCGGTACGCCTCGATCTGGCTTTTGGTGCCGCGGATTCGGGAGTACCACCGCGCGACGATTCCCTCCATCTCAGGGCCCTTGATCCGCCACCGCGCAACTGCTGTCGTCTGCATTACCAGCTCCTTTTCCTGTGATGCCCTAACGGCGTTAGGTGCCAACGTCGCCATCGTATCCCTAACGGTGTTAGGATTGCAAGCGTGAACGAAAGAGAGGGTCTGAGCCGGGCGCGACTCGTGTCCGAAGCGCTGCGGCTGGTCCAGGAGGAGGGGCTGGAAGCGCTCTCGATGCGCGGGCTGGCGGACCGCCTGAACGTCAAGGCGGCCTCTCTCTACTGGCACGTGCGGGATCGCCGTGAGCTGCTCGAGCTTCTGGCCGAGTCGCTCCTCCATGGCGTCTCCGTCCCAGGTGCGACGGGATGGCGCGATGCGGTGCTGCGCACGGCGGACGCGCTGCAGAACACAGTCGGCTCGCAGCAGGACGCCGGCCGCATCCTCCTGGAGGTGCCCGAAGCGATCAAGAGGAGCGACACCTTCGGGCGAACCAAGCACCAGCTCGAGACCGCCGGCCTTCAACCCGGAGAGGCGGACGAGGCTGCCCTCATGGTCATGGTGCATGTGATCAGCCGGCGGGCGGGCGGCGATCAACCCGCCCTGCCGGAATCCGGGGCCACGGCGTGGATCGCGGTCGACTCCGGCTCGCGCGGCGTGGCCCTGCGGCGCGGATCCGACGACATGGACGGCCTGATCCGGGCTGCGCATGGAATGAGCGCGGCGGCACCCGCGATCGTGCGTGGCGAGAAGGTCGTGGTACGCCGTCTGCGCGGGGTGGGATTGGGAGAGCTCGAGTTGAATCCGCGCCATCCGTGGCGCGTCCAGATCCAGGGCGCGACCTGGAACACGGTCCTGGATGCGGGCGGTCTCGACATCCACGAGATCAAGCTGGACAGCGGCGCCGCAAAGGTCGAGTGCTTTCTGCCCAGGCCTCACGGTGTGGTGCCGATCATCGTGTCGGGTGGCGTGGTCGGCCTCACCCTGCACAGACCGCCCGGCGTGGCGGTCATCGCCGACATCAGCCCCCCGACGGCACGCATCAAGCTCGATGCGTTCTCCGCCACCGCGGTCACCTCGGACCTGCGATGGGAGAGTCCCGGCGCATCAGCTTCCGCCGACCGATACGAGCTGCGCATCAATGGCGGCGCCGTCCAGGTGAGCCTCGACGACCACGCAACGCCGACCGCGGGGGCTGGGGTGGTACCCGAGCAACCCCCCGCCGGAGAGCCGGCATCGGCGCTGGACATACTGCTGGACGGCGTGGAAGCCCGAGTGAAATCGCGAGGTCGTACCCCAGACCAGCGATGAAAGAGTCTCGGGAGTGGAAGGTTCGCGACCTGGCGGCCGCGCGTCGCGCTTGTTAACAACCTGGGTTTCGATCTGGATTATCCGCGCCTAACCTCCGACATAAAACTGCTGGAGGTTCGCATGCTGTTTCTCGCGTCGACGCCCGATATCGCTCCGATCACGGATCTGATCACCACCTGGATTCACATCGGCCAGGCTCTCGTCGGATCTGTCGGCGCTCTTGCCTTCATCTTCGCGTTCATCTGGAAGATCACCGCAGTCGAGTCCAAGTCGGCGCTCGCCGCCAAGCAGTGGATCCAGCGGATCGTCGTCGGGACGATTGGCGTCGAGGTGGCAAGCTCGCTGGTCAGCATCCTGACGAACTCGGTGCCGACCTCAGCCACCCACTGAGGATCACGTGGATCTCCAGACCCTCATCGTTCGGGTCACGCAACTGATCGATTTGCTGTGGCCTTTCGCGCATCCCAAAGAGGTCGTGCTCGCGCTCCTGAATGACAGCGCGGGCCTGCTGGGCAAAGTGTGGTTCGGCTTCATCCTCAGCACAACGGACTTCGAGACCCGCGGTGACTTCATCAGGAACGTCACCATTCAGCGCTTCGAACCGAAGCTCCAGATCGCGTCCAACGTCGCACTCGCACTGGTGACCATTTGGGCTGCTTACCGGATCATGTGGGGCCACGGCTTGCGCAGCCAATACACCGCGCGCATCCTGCTGCCCCGGTTGATGATGGGCGTGGTTCTGATCAACTTCTCGCTGCCGCTTTTCCAGATGGCGGTCGATGCGAGCAATGCGCTGAGCACGTCGGCGCAGACATTCGTGAAGCTCGACGACCTCTCCACGTTTACAGCCAACTTTCGTCACGATCCGAATGCCGGCGCTCTGGAAATCGTCACGACAGCCGCCCTGGCCGTGGGATACGACGCATTGGCGGTCGCGTACCTGGTTCGCTACGCGCTACTGGTGGTTCTGGCGATCACGGCGCCGATTGCCGGTTTGATGGTCATGCTGCCGGAGACGCATCACATCTCGAAGTTGTGGGCGTCGCACTTCTCGACGAACCTGCTGATGCAGCCGTTTCAGCTGTTCGTCCTCGCAATTGGATTTGGCCTCGAAAGGGATGGCGTCAGTCCGGTCCACCACCTGTTTGCTCTGGCTGCGTTGGTGATCGTCTTCAAGGTGCCGGGAGCGCTGGGCGGAGCCGAGAAGGCGGCGCACAAGCTCCAGGCGAGCGTGGACAGCGCCTTTCACCACATCGAGCACGCGCTGGTCAAGGCTTGATCGCGCTGCTCCGCGTCCTCCTCATGGTTGCGGGCGCGGCCCTGGTTTGGATCGTCGTCGCCTCCGAGGTGCCGAGCCACGAGAGACTGCCGATCGCGGCCGTGGTGGTGGGCGCGACCGTGAGCCAGCCCTTCGGCTGCACGACGCTGGAGCTGGAGCCGTTCGATCCGTTCTGTCCGCGACGCCACGTTCACACGGGAATCGACCTCGCCGCACCTGATGGAACCGAGGTGCACTCGGCGACGGGCGGCACCGCCTATGTCGGCGTGGACCCGAATGGCGCCGGCAACTATGTGGTCGTGGTTGCCGACGCTCGTACGCGCATCTACTACTGTCACCTCTCCCAGTTCCGGGTGCAATCCGGAGAGTCCGTCAGTCCTGACCATGTGATCGGTCTGGTTGGAGCGACGGGTTTGGCGACCGGTCCTCACGTGCACTTCGAGGTCCAGGTCGACGGGACTTCCGTCGATCCCGTCGCGTGGCTTGCGTCTTAACGGGCTGGGTAGGCGCCCTCTTGATTCGACAGTACGCTGGCACCAAATTCATGGAGGTGTTCGATGGTCAACAAGGTGATCCTGGTTGGGAATATCACAGCGGACCCAGAGGTCAAGGCGACGCCCAAGGGCACGTATGTCGCCAAGTTCGGGCTGGCAACCAACTCGTATGCAGGCAAGGACGACGCCGGCAACGCCAAGGAGCAGACCGAGTTTCACAACCTGGTCGTTTTCGGGAAGCTGGCGGAGTTTGCCGGCCAGTACCTTCATAAGGGCAGAGCGATCTTTGCCGAGGGTCACCTTCACACGAGCTCGTGGGAGGACACGGCGGGCCAAAAGCGCAAGCGGACCGAGGTGATCGTGGACGAGCTCAAGTTCGTGGGCGCCAGACCCGAGGAGTCCGCGGCATAGTCAGCTTGAGAGGCGTTGACCCGAATCGCGCGTGATCGGTGGCTCGCTCCCCAAGGGGCGGCGGCAGCCGCCCCGCCGGGGCCGCCTTCCAAGTAATCTTGTAATCGATGGCCGAGGACATTTCCGCGTGGTTCGCCGGCCGGATCCCCGCCGGCTGGTTCGCCGGGCCGCCGGAGGTGACGAGCGACGGGGACGAGATCCTCGTGATCGGGCCCCTGCCTGACGTCGAATTGGCCGCGGGCACCTCGGAGGAAGGGCGGGCAGCGGCCCGCTCCGCCCGGATCGATCGCTTCCGCGAGGAGACGAGGGACGAGCGTGTACGCACCGCCCGGGAGGCAGAGCGGCAGTTCCGCCGCAAAGTCGCCTGGGGTGCCAGGTGCGGCGACCAGGCCAGGGTCTTCACGGCCCTCAGCGTGCCGGTGATGACCCGCCTCCGGATGCCGGAGCGGGCGATCCTGGACACCCTGGTGGCGGGTGGCGTGGCCAGGAGCAGGAGCGACGCGTTGGCCTGGTGCGTCCGGCTCGTCGGCATGCACCAGGCGGACTGGATCAAGGGCTTGCGGGACGCCATCGTGAAGGTGGACGAGGCCCGCAGCAAGGGGCCCCTGAACTAGCGCTCGCAAACCAGCAAGACTGAACCCGCGGGACTCGTTGCTACCCTGTGGGCACTTTGATCGCCAAGGGCGGTCGACCGCATGTCGTCGTCATGGGCGCGGGCCCCGCCGGGCTGACGGCCGCCTATGAGCTTTTCAAACACGACATCACGGTCACGATCCTCGAGAAGGATTCCCACCAGGTCGGGGGCCTGGCTCGCACCGTCGAGCACAAGGGCTATCGGTTCGACATCGGCGGCCACCGGTTCTTCTCGAAGAACCAGGAGGTCGAAGACCTGTGGACAGAGATCCTCGACCAGGAGATGCTGAATCGTGGGCGGCTCTCGCGCATCTATTACCGCGGCCGCTTTTTCGCCTATCCGATCCAGGCTGTCAACGCGCTCTGGAACCTGGGTCCGCTGGAGGCCGTGCGCTGCGTCGCGAGCTACGCCTGGGCGCGGCTGACGCCGGTGAAGAATCCAAAAAGCCTGGAGGAGTGGGTGCGCAACCAGTTCGGTTGGCGCCTCTTCAGCATCTTCTTCAAGACGTACACAGAAAAGGTGTGGGGCATCAGCACCAAGGAGCTGTCCGCCGACTGGGCGGCCCAGCGCATCAAGAGCCTCGACCTCTGGCTCGTTCTGCGCAGCGCGCTCATCCCCAGACGCGCGGCCAAGAACCGCGGCGAGATCGTCACAACGCTGATCGACAGGTTCCGCTATCCGCGGTTCGGCCCCGGCCAGATGTGGGAGCGCGTGGCGGACATCAGCCGCGAGAAGGGCTCGCCCGTGCAGTTCGGCCGCTCGATCGAGTCCATCAGCCATGCAGACGGCCGCGTCCAGTCGATCGTGAGTCGCACCGACGAAGGCAAGCTCGAAGAGCACGCCGGCACGGATTTCGTTTCCAGCATCCCGATCCGCGAGCTGATCGGCCGGCTGGATCCACCCGCGCCCGAGGCGGTGCGGCGGGCGGCCGACCACCTCTCCTATCGCGATTTCATCAGCGTCGCGCTGATGATCGACAAGGCCGAGGTGTTTCCGGACAACTGGATCTACATCCACGACCCGAGCGTCCGCGTCGGCCGCATCCAGAACTTCAAGAATTGGAGCCCTGACATGGTGCCCGACCAGAGCAAGACCTGTCTTGGGCTCGAGTACTTCTGCTTCGAGGGCGACGGCCTGTGGACGTCAGACGACGCGGCACTGGTCAAGCTGGCCGGCGAAGAGCTCGCCCACCTGGGCATCTGCACGCCAGACCTCGTGTTCGACGGAGTGGTCGTGCGCCAGCAGAAGGCTTATCCCGTCTACGACGACGCCTATCAGTCGCGGGTTGACATCATTCGCGAATACCTGCAGTCACATTTGCCCAACCTACATCTGATCGGTCGCAACGGGATGCACAAGTACAACAACCAGGACCACTCGATGATGACCGCGCTGCTGGTGGCGCGAAACATCGCGACCGACTCGAAATTCGATCCTTGGAAGGTCAACGCCGACGCGGTGTACCACGAGGACATCCGTGCCGGCGAGCGCGACCTAACCGGGCGCCTGGTTCCTCAGACGATCGCCGCCGGCTAGCGCCTGGGCCGGTCGGTCACATAGACCGTGCCTTTGGGACGGGCGAAGTTGGCGGCCACGAAGCTGGCCACCGCGAGCACGACGAACAGAATCAGGTGCGAGTAGTGATGTGCCGCGTGTGGGTCGCTGACGGCGATCTGAAGGACGCCGAATGCGTAGAGCACGCCGATGATCAGGAAAACGACACCGAGTACCCCTAAGCCGATCGCCAACCCTGTTGATCTCATCACAGGTTGAAATGTAACAAAGCCAGGCTGACGAGCCCGGCGGCGATGCAGTAGACGCCGTAAGGGTCCAGGCGCCCGGACCGGAAGTAGCGCAGAAGAAACCGGGCGCTCGCATAGGCCGCGATGCCGGACAGGACGGCGCCGGCCAGGTATTCAGCGATCGGCACGCTGCTTGAGAAAAGCTGCGGCAGCTCGACTATCCCGGCGCCAAGGATCGTCGGTGTCGCCAGGAGAAACGAGAACCGGGCGGCCTCTTGGTGGCGCAGCCCGGCGAGCAATCCTCCGCCGATGGTGACGCCCGAGCGCGAGATGCCCGGCAGGAACGCCAGCGCCTGGCATGCGCCGACAATCGCAGCGGCGCGAAAACTGATGCGCTCTGCTTGAGCGAACTGTTCCTCTTGCTCCACGCGCGACGACGGGGTCGTGACCGCCGCGCGCCGTTCGGCGCGCCTCCTCAACAGCTCGAACCCGATCATCAGCATCCCGTTGACGACCAGGAAGCCGGCGGCGGCGTAAGGGCTCGCGAAGAGGCTCTTGATCCTCGTCTGCAGGTAGACGCCGAGGATGGCGGCCGGGATGGTCCCCACCAGCAGAAGCATCGAAAGGCGCTCCGTGTCGGTTTGAATCCGTCCGCGGAAGGCAGCCGAGAAAAAACCCCGGATGATGGCGACCCACTCCTGGCGGTAGAGGATCAGCAGAGCCGTCGCCGTGCCGATGTGGAGCAGCACCAGGAAGGGCAGGAAGGACGGATCGGTTTGCTTG
The DNA here is from genome assembly GCA_050734495.1 of Candidatus Dormibacteraceae bacterium. Lineage (GTDB taxonomy): Bacteria > Chloroflexota > Dormibacteria > Dormibacterales > Dormibacteraceae > Palsa-870. Next base: position 35,589 of record JBOHUQ010000068.1, on the reverse strand, counting down.
AAGCTCCATTTCAGCAGGCTCGGGATCAGCACCGCGTGTCCGAGCGACGAAACCGGGAACAGTTCGGTCGCGCCCTGGAGCAGGCCCACAAACAACGCCTGCCACAGATTCACAGGGATATATTGCTGAAGACGTGGCCCGCCTCGCCGTCTCAATCGACGCAGTCAAGACTCTTGACGACTCCGTGGCCAGGGTCAAATTCGCGGAAAGACTCGGATGCGAGTCGGTCTGGGTGACGCAGCTTCCCAATGCTCGCGACGCAGCGTTGGTCATTGCCGCTTACGCCGGCGCGACCGAACGCGTGAGTTTTGGCACTGGCGTACTGCCCATTTACACGCGACACCCGACCGCGATGGTGCAGATGGCTGCGACGCTCGACGAGGTGTCAGGCGGGCGCTTCATCCTGGGCATCGGCGTGAGCCACAAGGTCACCGTCGAATCGATGTGGGGCCTGAAGCTGGACAGCCCAGCAGCGGCCATGCGCGAGTACCTCGACATCGTGCGCACCAGCCTTCGCGATGGCGGCTGTTCAATTGACGGGAAGCATTTCTCAGCCCACTGGGCCTACTCCGGTCCGCGCCGTGCCGAGATGCCGGTCTTCATCTCGGCACTTGGCCCACGAATGCTGGAGCTTGCGGGCGAGAAGGCCGACGGCGTCGTCCTCTGGATGTGCTCGCCGGCTTACATCCGCGATCACGTTGTCCCCGCAGTGGCTGCGGGGCGCCACAACGCAGGCAAGAAGCTGGACGGTTTCGAGATTGTCGCCGCCATCCCTGTGTGCCTCACGACAGACCGGGCCGCCGGGCACGACGTGTTCCGGCAGACTGTCGAGCGCTATGCCAACCCTGCCCTTTACTACCGAAAGATGATGGACGCCAGCGGATTCGCTGCCGAGCTTGCCGCTGGCGAGATCAGCGAGGCGATGCTCGACGAACTCTCCGGCATAGGCGACGAGGAGCAGGTGCGCGGGGTCCTCCGCCGTTATCGAGAGGCCGGGGTCACGCTGCCGTGCGCGGGTGCTTTCGGCGGGCATAAGGGCGCGGCGGGTTTCGAGGCGACGCTGGAGGCGGCTGCGGGAGCTTAGCAGAGCTTGGCCACGACCTGGTCGAGCAGGCTTCGGGCCGTGTCGAACTCGCGCCTGACGGCGGCATCCTCAACGTGGTCCAGCAGGGCGACCACGTCCTCCCACCGAGCCAGGTCGCGCTCGCGAAGCGCCGAGGAGACCTGCCCGATGGTCTGGGTCGCGAACAGCAGGCCGCCACCCGGGTTGTCCAGGATCTCGCGCGCGATCTCGAGCTGGCCGCAAGCCCAGCCGACGATCGACTCGCCGGGATGGGTCTCCAACTTCTTCGGGTGAAGGACGTCCATGCGCAATCTATTCTCGGCCAAGCGCGTAGAGCGCTTCGCCCGTGAGGCGGTAAACGGTCCATTCGGAGTTGGGTCGTGCACCAATACGCTCGTAGAAACCGATCGCGTCGCGGTTCCAGTCGAGCACCGACCACTCGAGCCGCCCACACTCGCGCTCGACGGCCAGCCGTGCGAGCTCTTTGAGGAGAGCGCGTCCGATTCCGCCGCCGCGATGCGCCGGGACGACGAACAGGTCCTCCAGGTAGATGCCGGGCCGCGCCAGGAAGGTTGAGAAGTTGTGAAAGAAGAGGGCAAGCCCAACCGGCGAGCCATCCGCCTCGGCGATCAAGGTCTCCGCGTGGTGGTGCGGCCCGAAGAGGTTGGAGGCGAGCCGTTCCTCGGTCATCGTGACTTCGTGCTCCAACTTCTCGTAGCGCGCCAGTCCGCGGATCAGCTCGGCGATGACCGGAACGTCCGCGCGTGTGCCAGGCCGCACGACCAGCGTCACCGGGGTCGATCCCGCAAGCGAAAGACCAGCCGCATTGCGCCGTGCGTGTCAGAAAAGCTCGCGATCTTGTTGTCGACAAGGCCGGCCTCGAGCCCCGCCTCGATGACGTCCGTGTCGCGGATCTCGGAGCGGCCTCCTTTTGGCCGCACGACCCAGATCGCTCCATTGGGCTCGATCCAGCCTTTGACGTCTTTGAGGCGCTCGAGATCCTTCAGCTCGCGCGCTCCCATGAAGACGACGTCGACCGGTTCGTGGGGCCGGCCCTTCACCACGTCTGAAGTTCGTCCTCGCAGCAGGGCCAGGAACCCGGCGTCATCGAGGTCGACGATCGCGACCCTCGAGCCGGGCTTGACCCCGAGCTTGTCCAGCAGCGGCCGCGCCGAGGCGATGTCGGGGGTCAGCTCCGCTCTTCCTTGGGGCCGGCGCCGCGGACGGCGCTGAACACGATCACGCCGACGAGCCAGCCCGCATACGCACCCGCGATGGCGAGGACGATGGTGGGGACCACGCTGTCGACGCGGCTCGACAGAAGCACGCCGAAACCGGCCATGACTCCAAAAACCAAAGCGCCCGCGAGTCCACCGGCGAGTGCGCCGGCCAGCACCGCGCCGGTGATCCCGGTCTTCAGACTTCGATCACCTGGAAGTCGGAGACCGCTCCGTTGACCGTGCCGTTGTAGACGTGGTTGAACATGAATCTGGTCTTGGGGTGGCGCGCCTTCAGGGCGGACGCGTCGTCCCAGCTCATGTGGCTGAAGACGTCACCGGGCCCGGTCGCCTCAACGATGGCGATGTCGGCCCCTTGCACCAGGGCGTCCAGCGGTGCTGTCGGCTCGGTGTCTCCAGAGTAGGCGAGAAGCTTTCCGCCGGCCCAGATCCGGTACCCGTTGCTGCCGCTCGTGCCATGGTCCAGCCGGACGGTCTCGTACCTGTAGCCGGCCACTTTGCCCACGGGCCTGGCAACCTCGTACGCGACGTTGAAGCGGGGCCGCATCACCGTCTTCCAGTCAGGCCCCCAGCTGACGTCCCACAGGGCCTCGAGCCTCTCCTCGATTCCTTCCGGGCCGATGAAGGTGATCGGGCGAGGATCCACGAAAACGCGGTGCAGCACGAACGGCGGCAACCCAAGCGTGTGGTCGCCGTGGAAATGCGTGAGGAAGACCGCCTCGATCGCGCCGGCGTCCACGCCGACGCGCCTCATGTGCGGGAGCAGCGGCGCGCCTCCGTCGAGCAGCAGGCGGCCATCGACCACGACCGCCCCGTTGTACCGGTCCAGCGAGAACGCCGCGCCGGTACCGAGGAACGCGAGCTTTAGGCGATGGTTACCGATTGGTTCAGGTACACGTCCTGAATTGCGTGTAGTAACTCGACTCCCTCCTTCATCGGGCGCTGGAACGACTTACGGCCGCTGATCAGGCCCATGCCGCCGGCGCGCTTGTTGATGACGGCCGTACGGACCGCCTCTTTCAAGTCCGACGCACCGTGCGACTCGCCTCCCGAGTTGATGAGGCCCGCGCGGCCCATGTAGTTGTTGATCACCTGATAACGGCACAGGTCGATCGGGTGGTCGGTGCTCAGTTGGTTGTAAACGGCGGGGGATGTCTTACCGAACCCGATGACCTCGAAGCCGCGGTTGGTGTCGGGCAGCTTCTGCTTGATGATGTCCGCCTCGATCGTGACTCCGAGATGGTTGGCCTGGCCTGTCAGGTCCGCGGCGGTCTCGTAGTTGACCCCATCCTTCTTGAATGCGTTGTTGCGCACATAGCACCACAGCACCGTGGCCATACCGATCTGGTGCGCCTCATGGAACCGAACGGCGATCTCCTGAAGCTGGCGGTCCGATTCCGCCGACCCGAAGTAGACCGTGGCGCCGACCGCGACGGCCCCCATCTCCCAGGCCTCTTTGACGGTGCCAAATAGGATCTGGTCGTAGTGGTTCGGATAGGTCATCAGCTCGTTGTGGTTCAGCTTGCAGATGAACGGGATGTGGTGGGCGTACTTTCGCGCGACCGAGCCGAGCACGCCAAAGGTCGACGCCACAGCATTGCAGCCGCCCTCGAGGGCCAGCTCTACGATCCTTGCACCGTCGAAGTAGATCGGGTTGGGGGCGAAGGAGGCCCCCGCCGTGTGCTCGATGCCCTGGTCCACCGGCAGGATCGAGACGTAACCGGTGTTCGCCAGGCGCCCGTGGCCGAGGATCGACTGCAGACTGCCGAGCACCCTGGTCGGGCGGTCGCTGTCCTTCCAGATCCGGTCCACGAAATCCGGGCCGGGCAGGTGAAGCTGCTCTTTCGGCACTGTGTTGCACTTGTGCTCGAGCAGGTCCTGGGCATCCGCCCCCAGCAGCTCTTCGAGCTTCTCCAATGAACCCCGAGTGACCGTTGCCATCCTTGCCTCTCACATGTTTGATAAGCGTGCCCCACAGGGACGCGAAGGCGCTACCGTCACTCTATAGTGCGCCGATATGACTGAGCGGGCGAGCGACCTGCTGAGCGAGCTTGCCGACCGCCTGTCGGACAGCGCCGCCGATACCGGCGTGGTGGCGGCCGAATCGGTCCGCGCGATCGAGCCGGAGCTGCTCAAAACCCACAAAGACGGCACCGTGGACGAGCTCGTCAAGACCTCGGTCGCCTTCCTCGAGATCCTCTTCCGATCCCTTCGCCCCGACTCCCGGGTGCCCTGGCACGAGTACTACTCCGTGGCCCGGGAGGCCTCCAAACGGTACGCCGAGAAGGGGGTTCCGCTCGAGTCCCTGATGGAGGGCCTGGCGGTCTTCCGGAGGTCGGTCATCGCCCGGGTCACGGATGAGCTGAACGGCAGCGAGTACGCGGACGAGGTGCTGCTGCTGGCCCAGAGCCGCCTGGGCGATGTGGTCGAGCACCTGAACTCCAGCTTCATCCGCGGCTACCTGGACTACACCGAGACCCGACACCGGGCTCGGCAGACCGAGCTGCACGGGCTCTACCACATCGCCAGCGCGCTGGGTCGCTCGCTCGACGTGACCGAGATCGCCGAGGTTGGCTTGCGCGAAACGCTCAAGGTGCTCGGCCTTCAGGCGGGGGCGGTCTGGGTCCGCGATGGCGCCCGGCTGAAGCTCGCCAAGACGATCGGCCTGCAGCCGGGCGAGGAGGACGAGTTCTCGGAGTCCGGACGCTCCGGTTTCATCAAGGTGGTCGAGGTGTCGTCCGGCCCGGCCGAGTCCCGTGTCGACCGGATCGCCGGCCAGTGGAGCGCCATCCGGGCCGAGCTCCGTACGAAGAGCGTGTTGCTCGGCGCCATGACCGTGGCCACGAGGCTGCCCAGGACGTTCGAGGCGAGCGACCTCGAGTTCGTGGCCGCGGTGGCGGACCAGATCGCGGTTGCCCTCGACCGGGCCCGGCAGCACACCCGTGAGGCACGGACCGACTTCCTGACCGGACTGGCCAACCGGCCCGAGTTCGAGCGGGCGATCGACCGGGCTGTGGCGGCCGCCTCGAGGCACGGTCGGAGGCTGGCCCTCATGATGCTCGACCTCGACAACCTCAAAGAGATCAATGACACGCTCGGCCACCACCTCGGTGATGAGGCGATCCGGAGGCTCGCCAATGAGCTCCAGCGGGCCGTGCGGGCGTCCGACACGTGCGGCCGCCTCGGCGGCGATGAGTTCGGCGTCGCGATGCCAGAGGCTGACGAGCGCGACGCGCGCGAGGTGGGCACTCGAGTGCGCCAGTCGCTCGATGACCTGAACCGGCTGGAGAAGATTCCGGTGCCGGTCGAGTTCAGCGTCGGGATCGCGGCCTGGAAGGCGGGCATGGACTGGCAGGCGATGTACCAGATGGCCGACAAAGCGCTGTACGTGGACAAGCGCCGGCGCCGGGCGGGTCGCAGGAAAGTCGGCGAGCCTACGGTCTAGCACTGCTGTCTGACGCCGCCCCTTCGGGCAGGATCCTTGACGCTGCGTTCTTCGACCGCCCGACGGTGGCCGTCGCGCGCGACCTGCTCGGCAAGGTGCTCGTCCGACAGGTCGACGGCCGTCTCATGTGGGGCAGGCTTGTCGAGGTCGAGGCTTACCTGGGACCTGAAGACCTCGCCGCGCATTCGTCAGGCGGCCGGCGCAGCCCTCGCAACGAGGTCATGTACGGGCCCCCGGGTCATGCGTATGTCTACTTCACCTACGGGATGCATCACTGCCTGAATTTCGTGACGCGGCCGGTCGGTGTGCCGCAGGCGGTGCTGGTGCGCGCGCTCGAGCCAGGACCGGGGGTCGGGCGTTGCGGCGGACCGGGCTTGGTGTGCCGGGCGCTGGACATCGACCGGGCGCTCAACGGAGTGCCGCTGACGCCGCCCCAGCTCTACGTGATCGACGACGGCGCCAGGAAGCGCCGCGTTGTCGCGACGCCCAGGATCGGGATCTACAACTCCGGAGACTGGCAGGAGCGCCCGCTCCGATTCTGCTGGGATTCACCGAACCTGTCGCGGCCGCTGCCGCGCAGGTCGAGGTCTAAGGCCAGCGAGGCGTAGCGGGGTCCAGCCGGTCCAGTTTCTTCCAGTCCTCGCGCACCGGAATGAAAACGTCGACGACGGTGGCCCCGTCAGGTCCCGCCACCGCGTCGTGCGAGACGTGGCTTGGGATGGTGTAGGTGTCGCCGGGGTTCAACTCGCGCTCTTCGGTCCCGATTCTCATCACGATGCTGCCGGCGATGACAAAACCGAGCTGCTCGTTCTCGTGGTGGTGTACGGGCGACACCGCGTTCGGGTCCAGCTGGACGACGGCCATGCTGCCGCGCTCGCCTTCGACCGCGCGAGCCATGATGCCTTCGGTCAGCCTGTGCGGGCTGATGTTTCGAAGTGATTCGAAAGTCTTCGTCCGCTCAGAGTTTCTCATTCGACGACCCGATCGATGATCGTCGCGGTGCCAAGGCCGCCGCCGCAGCACATCGTCTCGAGCCCGTAACGAAGGTCGCGCCGCTCGAGCTCGTAGAGAAGGCGGGTCATGAGAATCGCGCCTGATGCGCCGAGCGGATGGCCGACCGCGATGGCGCCGCCGTTGACGTTGGTCTTGTCCATGTCCGCGCCTGTTTCCTTCTGCCACGCAAGGACCACCGAGGCGAACGCCTCGTTGACCTCGAAGAGGTCGATGCTGCTCAGGTCGAGGCCGGCGCGCTTGAGCACGGCCGCGGTGCCGGGGATCGGGCCTTCGAGCATCAAGACAGGATCCGTGCCGACGACCGCCTGGGCCCTGATGCGGGCGCGTGGTTCGAGGCCAAGCTCTCTGGCCTTCTCGAGCGACATGAGAAGCACGGCGGCAGCTCCGTCGGAGATCTGGCTCGAGTTGCCCGCGGTGATCGAGTGCTCCGGGTTGAATGCCGGCTGCAGGGCGGCCGTCGCCTCGTAGTTCGCGCTCGCGCGGATGCCTTCGTCCTGGGTGAACATCTCGTGGTGCCCATTGCCGTCGAGCGACACCTCGATCGGGAACAGCTGTGAGTTGAACCGACCCTGCTCCCTCGCCTCGTGCGCCATGTGATGGCTGCGCACGCCGAACTCGTCCATCTGGCGGCGGGAAATTCCGTACTTCCGCGCCATGAGCTCAGCAGATATGCCCTGCGGGACGAGGTCGTAGAGCTCCATCAGCTCGGGTGGAAACGGCGTGCCCGGCGAGATGGCGTTGGAACCCATCGGCACGCGTGACATCGATTCGACTCCGCCGGCGATGGTGATGTCACACACGCCGGACTGGATGAGGTTCGCCGCGAAATGGATCCCTTGCTGGCTCGAGCCGCACTGGCGGTCAACCGTGGTCGCCGGAGTGGTGACCGGAAATCCCGCGGTGAGCCATGCGTTGCGGCCGATGTTGAGACTCTGCTCGCCGGCCTGAGTCACACAACCGAACACCACGTCCTCGACCTGTTGGGGTGAAATGCCGGCGCGCCTCACGAGCTCTTTGAGCACGAGTGAGCCGAGGACGACCGGGTGCATTTCCTTGAGCTTTCCATTTCGCCGAGCGATCGGTGTACGGACTGCCTCGACGATCACGGCTTCGCGCATATGTCAGGTCTCCTTGGTGATGGCGTTTGCGACCCATTCTAGGAGCCGCCAATATCCGCAGACGCGAACCATGTCAACCCCACAAAGATTTGCCTGGCATCACGAATAATTTTGCCGTTGACGTCCACATGATCGCCTGTTAACTTTCGCGACGCCCCAAGCGGCTGAGTACGGTAAACCTGAGGATACCGAACGTCGAGTAGGTGGAAGGTCCGGGGCAACCCGGGATGGAAACCGAAAAACGCATAGGGTACTTCAGGGTAAACAGGAAGGTCGCTTGGGGCATGTGTTTTCCACAGCCCCTGCACAGCCCCGATCTCAATTCAAAAAGCCCTTCCTGACGGCCTTGGCGCAGGCTTTGTCCACAGCGCCGGCGCCGAATTCGATACCCGCCCGCCGGAGCTTTTTCACGCCCTCCGCCAGGCGCGCCATGGGCTCGGCGTCCTCGTACCGAAGCCACCGGTAGGCGATCGGAAATGACCACTCCAGCCCCTTCGATTCATGGAGCGCCCGGTGGCCGTCGACGACGATTTGCTCGACCTGGCTGAGCAGGCCGCTCTCGACCACGAGCTGGAAGTCCTGGCGGCCCATCCATGCCAGGAGGCGCTGCAGCCGCGCCCCGGTCGACTTTACTGTTGCCCCTCCGGCATGGGAACGACCGGCAGGTCGTAGACGCTGGAGCGAAGTGTGCAGATGAAGGGAAGGTTCCTGTAGAGCTCGCGGTAGTCGAGCCCGTAGCCGACGACGTAGTCGTTGGGGATCTGAAAGCCGACGTAGCGAATCGGCACCTGGACCAGCCGGCGCAGAGGTCGATCGAGCAGCGTCACCACCTCTATCGACGCCGGCTCGCGAGCGAGCAGCTCTGAGAGAACGTAGTCGAGGGTCAGGCCGGTGTTCACGATGTCCTCGACAAGGAGGACGTGGCGTCCCGCGATCGGATAGTCGACGTCTCGCGCGACGCGAACACGGTCGTGTGGCTGCGCGCCCGCGTAGCGCCGCAGATCGAGGTAGTCGAGCACAAAGGGCACCTTGATCCCGCGCGCGAGGTCCGCGAGGAAGAAGGTGACGCCCTTCAGCACCCCGACGATGACGAGCGACTGGCCGCGATAGTCGCGCGAAATCTTCCGCGCCAGGGCCTTGACACGAGTTTCGAGCTCGACGGGGGAGATGAGGATCGCGCCGATGTCCTGCTTGCGCAGGTTCTGCACCTCGAGCGCGCCGTAGCCCGCCTTCGCAAGAAGCTGCTGGTAATCCTTTCTATAGAGCAGCTGCACGTTCAGCTCCGGGTAAAGCTCTCGCAGCAGCCGCACCTTGCGGTTCTTCGGCGTGACGAGGGATTGCTTCATCGTCGTCAGCTCGACGTACAGGTCGCGCTCCGGAAGATAGAAATCGGGCGTGAACATCTCCGACACGCGTGTGCCTTCCCAAGCGATCGGGAACGACATCGGCTCGTACACCCACCGGATTCGGTAGTAGTCGAGAAAGCGGGCAAACTCCTGCTCGGAGGGGTGGGCAAACTCCACGCGTGCGTGGGCCGGGCCTGTGCGCTTGACCAGGCGCGAGCGCTGCCTGACGGGGCGGCGCCATTTTTGTGGGACGGGGTGCGGCACGGACGACGCCAATGAGCAACGCGGATTGTACTCTCCGGGTTGAGACTTGCCCATGAACACACCCGCGCAGAGGATGGTGGCCGAGCAGCTCGTGCCGCATGGCGTGACCGACGAGCGTGTGCTGCGCGCGATGTCCGAGATCCCTCGCGAGGAGTTCGTCTTGCCGAAACTTCGGCGCTACGCGTACGACGATCGCGCGTTGGGGATCGAGTGCGGCCAGACGATCTCTCAGCCGCTCGTGGTGGCGTTGATGACGCAGGCACTTGCGCCGAAGCCGGACGAGATCGCGCTCGAGGTGGGCGCGGGTTCCGGCTACCAGGCCGCGGTCTTGAGCCGGCTATGCCGCAAGGTCATCACGCTGGAGTGCGAGCCCGCGCTCGCCGAGCACGCATCGGACACCCTGGGCCGGCTCGGGTTCGTCAATGTGGAGGTCGCCGTGGTGGATGGAAGCCTGGGCTGGCCCTCGGAGGCGCCGTATGACATGATCCTTGTAGCGGCCGCGCCGCGCGAGGTGCCTCCTGCGCTGCTCGAGCAGCTGGCGGAGGGAGGCCGCATGGCGATCCCGGTCGCGTTCTCCGCCGATGAGCCCCAGGACCTGCGGCTCTACGAGAAGCGCGGGGGAAGGGTCAGCTACCGGTCTCTGTTCCCGGTGTTGTTCGTCCCGCTGCGGGCTGGGTGAAGGGAGATCAACTACTTGGTTGGTGTGGCGGTCGCGTGGGGTGAGGGAGAAGGTGATGTCGTGGTGGGCGCCACTCCCGTTAGCTGCTGGAGCTGCTGCAGGAGCTGGCCGACGGTGGCCATCTCGTTCGCGAACGTGGTGAGGTCGCCGGCCTTCAGCGCGGCGTAGGCCGCGGCGTAGTGCAGGTTGGCCTGGGTCACGAGGTTCGCGACCTGAGCGACCTGCGCCGGCGTGAAGGTCGTCGGTGGGGACGTCGTGGTCGGAGGCGCTGTCGAGGTGCCGACCAGCTGATCGATCGCGTGCTGGAGGGTGTCCGCGTAGGCGACGTTCACCGAGTCCGCCAGGATCACCTTCTTGAGCTCAGGGAGGCCGTTGGCGGACGTGGCCTGGAGGTAGATCGGCTCGAAATAGAGGAACGAGTTTCCGATCGGCACGACCAGCAGGTTGCCCTGCACGACCTGCGACCCGGCCTGGTGGAAGAGGGTGAAGTCGCTCGAGATCCTCGGGTCCTGGTTGATGCGGCTGGCCACCTGCTGGGGGCCGAAGATCACCTTGTCCTTCGGCAGGATGTACGACACATACTGCCCGTAGTTGGCGCCGTCGTTGCGCGCGGCCATCCAGGCGACCATGTTCTGTTTGCCGCGCGGAGTGAACGGCATGATGAGCAGGAACTCGGGGTTCTGCTCTCCCGGCAGGCGGAACAGCACGTAGTAGGGCTGGACCGGCACGGCCGCGCTGCCCGGCGCCGTCTGGGCGGTGGGGATGTCCCACACGTCCTCGCGAGCGAAGAAGACCTTGGGGTCCGTGATGTGATATGTCGCGTAAACCTGGACCTGGGTGTCGAACAGGTCGATCGGCACGCGCAGGTGCGCGCGCAGCCCGGCGGGCATCGAGTCGATCGGCTTGAACAACGACGGGAAGGTCGCCTGGTAAGCCTTGATGATGGGGTCCTTGGGGTCGATGATGTAGAAGTCGGCCGTGCCTTCGTACGCGTCGATGACGACCTTCACCGAGTTGCGGACGTAGTTGATGTCGGTGGGGTTGGAGCCGTTTTGCTGGAAGGCGACCATCTGGGAGTAGGGATAGGTCGCCCCCGTCGTGTAGGCGTCCAGGATCCAGTACGTTCGCCCGTCGACGACGACCACGTACGGGTCGCTGTCAAAGGTCAGGAAGGGGGCCAGCTCCTGGGCACGCGCGACGATGTTGCGCCGGTACAGCATTTGCGTCTGGCTCGTGACCTGGCTGGAAACGAGCAGGTTGAAGTCACCGAGCTTGAGCGACCAGAGGGCCTTGTTGAGCTCGGTCATCGGCACGCCGTGCGTGCCCGTGTAGGAGGTGAAGACGTCCTGGCTGCCCTGCGGATAGTCGAACTCGCGAGTGTCCGATGGTGCGAGCGCGTAGTCGTTGGTCAGCTCGCCGAAATAGATGGCGGGCTGCGTGACCTTCAACGGGCCGGTCGGCGGAAGGTCGCCGACCACGTAGTCCGGCAGGCCCTCGCCCACCACCGCATTCACCGGGCTCGCCGCGAGGCCGTAGCCGTGCGTGTAGACGAGGTGTTGGTTGACCCACTGCTGGGCTGATGAAGGCAGTTTCGAAAAGTCGAACTCTCGAGCACTGATCTCGAGCTGCTGGTACTGGCCCGCGATCGTGTAGCGGTCGATATCGATGTCGTTGAAGGTGTAGTAGGTGCGGATGGTCTGCAGCTGCTCGTACGTGGACCTGAGCGGCCCGTAATCCCACAACCTCAGGTTGTTCACGGTGACCTGATCGCCCTGGACTTCCTGCAGCGTCAGCGGCTGATCGCCCGTGAAGTTGCTCACGCTGACGTTGGATAGCCCGTAGGCGGCGCGTGTTCCCGCGATCTCGCGAACGATGTAGGGGAGCTCGTACGACTGCGCGCTCGGGGTGACGAAGAAGCTCTGGACGATGCCGGGGTAAATCTGGCCGACGAGCAGCATGAGGACCCAGAGGCCGGCCGCAACCATGGGCAGCCACAGCCGTCTCACCCACGCGTTGACGATGAGCACACCGGCGAGCACGACGCCCGCCCCGGCCTGGAAGGTGTAGAACGGCAGGCGCGCATTCACGTCCGTGTACGCGGCGCCCCAGACGACGGTGCTGTTGTGCGCGTACAGAAGGTCGTACCGGCCGATCCAGCTCCAGGCCGCGAGGCTCAAAGCAAAGATCCCGAGCAGGATCGATAGGTGCGCGATGGAGCGCGGGCTCAGGTTGAGATCGAAGGTGTCGCCTCGCCAGGCATACAGTCCACCGACCAGCAGCCCGCTCATGAACACGAGGCCCAGGGCCCAGTTGACGACCGAGTGCAGGAACGGCAGCGTCAGCAGATAAAAGGAAACGTCCTGGCCGAGCACCGGGTCGGTGATCCCTGTCGGGGATGCGTGCTGGTACAGGGCGAGGGTCTGCCACTGCGAGCCGGCCCCGCCCGACAGGATCAGGGCGATGAGGGCGGCGCCGATCAGGCCGATGACAGCGATCGGGCTGCGGAGCGATGACCGCCGGATGCCCACCGCGCGCAGGCCGGGGCCGGAACGGATGCGCAGGGCGACGACCACGTTGGCCGCGAGGTAGATGAAGGCAAGGGCAAGGCTCGCCACAAACAGCACGGTTTGAAGCACAAACCGTGTGGTGAAGACATCCGCGAAGCCGAGCGCGCTGTACCACTGCAGCTCGGTGAAGAACCAGACGATCGGGCTGGCCAGGATGAAGATGAGGAAAGCGATTCCGAACAGCCCGGCGCCAAACCAGAACCGGCGCGGAGGGCGCGGAATGCGAATCTCCCTCCCGGCCTCGAAAGGCCCGCCACGCTCAAAGGGATCGAAGGGCCGGAAGCGCCGCGTCATCTAGCCCGGAACTTTAGACCGAATCGGTATGAGCGGAAACCTGGCGGTTCTCGTTTATCGGCAGTTTGGCTTCGCCAAAGTGCCTGCTCACTTTCCCCGGGATCGGATTATTTGAATAGGCTGGCGCACGCGCCGTGTCAGTGGCGATGAGGCGTGCGGGACGGCCGGAATGAGTCCGGCATACGCCGCGACGCTGGGTTAGACCGAAGCGAGAGCCGAGTCGTCGGCGCTGAAGTCCAGGCTGGGGTTTGGCGGCGGGTTGGCCAGGTGCCACCGGACAGTGGCGCGCAACGACTCTGCCGGATCTGAGGTGGTCCAGCCCAGCATCGAGCGGGCTTTCTTGGCGCTGACTGGGATGTGCTGGCTCAGGGTTCCGGTGGGTTTCAGGTCCTCCGGCAGCACATCGTCCGCCACGTGGACGAGCTCGGCCGTGTATCCGGCGGCGTCGAGGATCATCTGGGACCACATGCGCATCGAGTAGGTCCGGTCCTCGCAGAGGTTGAGCACCTCGCCGGCCGCGGCCGGAGTGTCCAGCACCAGCCGCACGCCGCGAGCGATGTCCCGTACGTAACCACGGCACGCCAGCCAGGAGCCTGATCCGAATGGAATCCGGTCGCGGCCGGCGCGCAGGCGGCGGAGGAGGAACTCTTCGCGCAGCTGGTAGTCGTGCTCTCCGTAGACCATCGGAAGCCGCACCGACGTCGCCCCGCGCGGCAGGTACACCTCCTCGACGTCCAGCTTGTCGTAATGCTCCAGGCCAGGGGTCTGGCCGCGATACGGATAGCGGGTCGGGCGCACCGGCGATGTTTCGTCCAGCGGCACCGGGTCGGTCTCGAGGTTCTGGTTCAACGCTCCGAACGCGCGGTAGACGTCAACGCTGGAGATGACTACGAGTCGAATGTCAGGCGGCAACGCTTCCAGAACGGTCTCGGCGTCGGCCCGTGTCAGGGCGCGGCAGTCGATCGCGGCGTCTGGCTCGAACGCGGCCAGCTCCTTGTGGTGAGCGGCCAGGTCCGTTCGCTCCATGTGCAGATGCTCGACCGCCGGCATGTCAGCGGGTTCCAGGTTTCCCCGATGAACGACCATGACCTCGTGGCCGGCGGCGGCGAGCTCCTCGACGATGGCGCGCCCGATAAACCGGGTACCGCCGAGCACCATGACTTTCAAGCTATTCGTGACCTGACATCGCCCTGTAGGCCGCCGGCGACGATGATCCTCAACGCACGGCTACGGCCATGTGTGGATTCTTCTCCACGATCAGGTCGATCAGTCCCCATTTCTTGGCCTCGTCGGGGTTCATGAAGAAGTCCCGCTCCATCGCGCGCTCGACGTCCTCCAGCGGCCGGCCGGTGTGCTTGGTGTAGATGCGTGCCATCGACTCGCGCTGGCGCAGGATTTCCTGAGCGTGCAGCTGGATGTCGGACGCCTGGCCCTGGATGCCCTGGGTGAACGGCTGGTGGATCAGGATCTGCGCGTGCGGCAACGACATCCTCATACCGGGGTCTCCGCCCGCCAGAAGGATCGATGCGCCGCTGGCGGCCAGCCCGGTGCACAGGGTGGCGACCTTCGGGCTCACGTACTGCATTGCGTCGTAGACGGACAGCGCCGCCGTGAGCGATCCGCCCGGGCTGTTGATGTAGAGCTGGATGTCGCGGTCGGGCGCTTCGCTCTCGAGGAACAGCAGCTGAGCTGTCACCGTGCTGGCGAGGTCGTCATCGATCACGCCGCGCAGAAAGATGATTCCGTCTTTCAGCAGGCGGGAGTAGATGTCGTACGCGCGCTCGCCGCGTCCGTCGTTGGTGATGACTGTCGGGATCATTGTTATGCGTTACCTCCGTGTGTCGAAACCGATTGGTCGTTTTGGCGTGGGCGGCGGATTGGCCATGGCCAGGTAGGCGCTGAAGTCGGCCACGCTGCGCAACGCTTCGAGCGGCAGCGACGCGGTGGCAAGCCGGAGCTTGACGGGCGGATCCTCCGGCCAGGCCCTCTGGGCGGCGTCCGCGCCCAGCAGGCGGGCGAGGTCGGCGTAGATGTCGGCGGGCCGGGCGCCCAGGGCGTGAGCCACCGCCAGCAAGCGCTCCGTGGAAACCTCCTTCCTGCCCCGTTCGACCTCAGACAGGTGGGCGGGTGACAGGCCGGCCTCGCCGGCGACCTCGGTGAGGGTGCGGCGGGTGGCCTCGCGGCGCTGCCGCAGGACGGCGCCGAGGGCGCTTCTGACTAGTCGGGCGGATTCGCTGTAGGCGAAAGCCATTCTTTCGTGGCTAATCATACGACCGGAAGTTCTGCGTTGGATCGCCTTCTCCGCCCTCCCGTGCGCGGGGGGACTACTCCTTCAGGTTGGTCGGGTCCAGCAGTTCTTCTTTCGGGCGTTCGATCACCTGTCTTGATCTCATGATCTCGATCAGCTTTTTTCGGCCTTTCGGAGGGCCGATCATGATCGCGCCCACCAGGCGGTCATCTTTAAAGAAGAGCTTGCGATAGAACTTTTCGTCGAAGTCGTACGTCCTGACCGACTCCAGGTCTGGCTGCACGTCGGGTGTCACGCCCATCACCGCCAGGGTCGACCCGAACATCGTTGTCGTGTAGGTCGGCACGTCGAAGAAGTCCTCCTCGGCACCGGCCATGTTGCGGGCCGCCACCTTGCCGTGCGCCTCGGCGTTGTCCCACGTGCCCATCTGGTTGTGCCGCTGGACCATGAGGTCGAAAAACACCGCGACGTCTCCCGCCGCATACACGTCGGGCGCCGAGGTGCGCAGCTTCGAGTCGGTGACGATTCCCTTGTTGAGCTCGATGCCGGCGTCGCGGGTCGGCTCCGTGTAGTAGTCGAGACCGACTCCATACGTCAGGAGGTCGAAGTCGACCGTGTGCCCGTTCACGGTCGTCGCCGTGTACCGGCCGTTGGTGCGCCTGAACCTCTCGACCTCGTCGCCCACGAGAAACTGCACGTCCTGGGCCTCACCGAGCTGACGGCAGAGCCGCCCGCCCACCTCGTCCAACACATAGCGAAGAAACCACGGACCTCGCATGATCCAGGTCAGCTTCGCCTTCTTGCGATAACTAACGCCTTCCGCGAGCTCGTACCCGATGAAGCTCCCGCCCATCACCAGCACGCGCTCCGAGGCGTCCGCTTTCTCGATGATCGCGTCCGTGTCGTCGAGCGTTTGAAAGCCCAGGCAGGCGGACACCTCGTCGGAACCAGGCCACGGCGGCGGCTTCGGCCGGCCGCCGGTCGCGATCAGGAGCGCGTCGTACGGAAATTCCTGGCCGCGGTTGGTGTGCACGACCTTGCTCCGCGGATCGATTTCCGTCGCCCACGTCTCGAAGTGGATGTCGAGATTCCGATTCGCGTAGTCCTCGACCGTGCGCATCAACACCTTCTCGCGGCGCACCTGGCCCCGCAGATAGCGCGGCAGCGCGACGCGGTTGTAAAGGGGATGCCGCTCGGCCGCGATCATGACGATCGATGCGTC
Organism: Candidatus Dormibacteraceae bacterium; assembly: GCA_050734495.1. GTDB lineage: Bacteria > Chloroflexota > Dormibacteria > Dormibacterales > Dormibacteraceae > Palsa-870. Next base: position 19,091 of record JBOHUQ010000068.1, on the reverse strand, counting down.
CGCGTCCGCCTTGCGCAGCGCCTCGGCAGCCGTCTGCCCGGCGATGCCATTTCCGATGACGACGTAACGCCGCGTCATCTAAAGCAGCAATCCGTAGATATAGGCGCTGTCCTCGTCATTCGCGAGATCGTATCCGGAAGCCGTCATGTCATCCGCAGCCGGGTGGTCGCGAGGCAGCGCGACGCTGACGTGACCGAGCCCGTCCGCGTCGGCCTCGAAGCGCAGGGCCATCAGCAGCTCGCGGAGCGCGCCGCCGCCACCCGCGATCAGTGCGACGGCGAGGTTATCGCCCCACGGCTCCCGCAGCGTGGCGAGCGCGCGACCGCCAGGGCCGACCCTCAGCATGCCGATCTTCGCGAGACGCTCGAATTCATCAGCGCCCAGGTCGCGCGCGCTGTTGAAGTCCGCCGTGACGCCATGGTAGAGCTCGATGCCGGGGCTCTTCTCGATGGCCGGCCACGCCTTCCGGGCTTGATTCGGATCGGGCATCCGCGCGGGCTCGCCGCCTTCCGTTCGAAGGCCGCGCCACCATCTCACGTCGACCAGGCGGCGGAAGCCCATCGACTCGAACAGAGTCGCTGCATCGGCATTCCCGGTCCCCAGGCGGATCTCGCGAAATCGCTGCTCCCTCGCGCCGGCGATCGCGAAGGCGAGCATGGCGCGCGCGATGCCCTGGCGGCGATGCGTGCTCGCGACACGCAGCCCTTCGTACCAGACCACGTTGGGAGCGATCGGCCTGAGTCGCTGGACGCCGACGACCACGCCCTCGAGCTCGGCGGCCTGGAAAGTCGCCCCGGCGTCGGCGAGCCACTCGTCGAAAACGCGCGGCAGGTAGTCGTGTCCGTCCCAGATATCGCGCGAGATCTCGATCACCCGATCGCGGTCGGCGGCCCGCATCGGCCGAAGGGTCAGCTCCGACGTTGCCAATGTGCAACCCCCGAAAGCACAGTTCCGCCTTCGAACACCAGCTCGCCATCTTCGTGAGCCAGCAGCTCCTCGAGCATGGTGCGTCCGGTCGCCTCGTCCCAGCCATCTCCAATCAGGGCACGGGCGTCGACCAGCGCTTCGTCGAAGTTGGCGTACCGGGTGACGCTCCGATAGTTGAGGAACTTGACGTCCGGCGCGATGCCCATCTGGATCAGCACCATGAAGAGGTCGCTGAATCGTGGCATGCGCGGGCCGGCAGCGCCCTCGAGGCGCATGCGGATGGCCGCCGCCGGGTGGGGAAGGTCGCTCTCGCGCAGCATGATGAAGACGCGCTCGCGCGCGCATCGCTCGAGCTTGGCGATGAATGGCTCGATGTCCGACACGCCATACAGGACGTGACTGCAGATCACGAAGTCGGCGGTCGCGACCTCGGCGTCCTCCCAGGTGCTGGCGACGACCGTCATGTTGTCGCGAGGCGGAATCATCGACCGCATGCCCTCCGACGGTTCGACCGCCGTGACCCATTCGACGCGTTCGGACAGCGGCACTGCGTGACGTCCCGTGCCCGCCCCGGCGTCGATCAGAGTCTTGACCGGCGAGAGATAGGGATCGATCACCGCGAGGAACTCGTCGGCCCTCGCCTGGGTCGACCGGGCAAAGCTCGGCGCGCGACGATCCCAGTAGCCCGCCTCAGGGTGCGTGCCGGCACGCGTCGCCCTCTCGTGCACGATCCGCTTCCAGCTCTCCACCCAATCCATGGCCCGATCGAAAATACCGGATGCTTCGGTGTCGCCGATTCGCAGGTGGTTTTTAACAATCTGGGGACAAATCGGGGACAACTCGACCGGGGCTGTTCCACATGGTGGGGTGTGGTGGTTGCCGGACACCAGATGTTGGGCCGGCTGCTCCGGGAGCAATAGGATAGGCGCGTGGCGGAAACCGAGTTCACCAGCGCCGAGTCCTCGGTCCTCGCGCGCTACTTCACCAACCTCGACCGCCCGGTCTTCGCCCTGCGCAACCTGCCCGAGGTGGTCAAGGGCGCGCTCTTCTCGCGTTACTCGCGGACCGAGAAGAGCTTGCGACGCGTGCTCCTGGAAGAGTTCATCAACGAGCCCGACTCAGGGTTCGAAGCGCTCGCGGGGAACCCGAAAGACAGCGACGACATGGTGGCCGTGCGCCGCGCCGAGGCGTTCTACGAACGCGTTCTCGTCGGCTATGGGGACGACTCCGTCGCCGAGCTGGCAGGAGCGCACATCGCCGTCGAGCGCACCTCGACCCTCGCGGCCAAGGCGCTGGAGGACAGCCGAATCGGCATCTCTCCGTTGGAGAAGTCGACGCGCTACGTCCGGTTCGATCGCCCTGGGCCGGACGGGCGCTACCTGTTCTACCGCGGGCCGGAGCTCGCCCATCCCGAGTACGAGCCCGCGGCGGACGGGCTCTTCGCCGCCTACAGCGCCATGGTCCAACCTGTCACTGACGCGGTCCGGGCGCGCTATCCCATCGAGGCAGGCGAGACCGAGCGGGCATGGAAGTCGGCGACCCGGGCGAAGGCTCTCGACCTCCTCCGGGGGCTGCTCCCCGCGGGCGCGCTGACCAACCTCGGCCTGTTCGGCAACGGCCGGGCTTTCGAGTACCTGATCACGAAGCTGGCGGCGCACGAGCTGCCCGAGTGCCGGCGTCTGGCCGGCGACCTGCACCAGGAGCTGGCCCTGGTCATCCCCGCTTTCGTGAAGAGGGCGCTGGATGACCGGTACGGCCGCCCCGCCGCCGAGCGAATGGCGAGGATTCGAGAGGTGACGGCGTTCCTCGCCCGGCGCGGCGAGGTGGAACCAGTCGCTGCGCCGGCGGTCAGGCTCCTCGAGTTCGACCCGGAAGCTGAACGCAAGGTCGTGGCCGCCGCGCTGTTTCCCCACTCCAATCTGGGCCTCGATGAGCAGGCCGCCGATCCGTCGCAGGTGCTGGAGGCCCTGCTGGGCGATCGCGCCAACCGCCGCCAGCGCGCGCCGCGGGCCCTCGAACACGCGCACTACACGTTCGAGATCGTCGCCAACTTCGGCGCGTACCGAGACCTGCACCGCCACCGCATGCTCACCCAGGACAGGCAGCTGCTGGGCACGGCTCTCGGATACGACCTGCCGCCCGGCCTGGCCGAGCTCGGCATGGCGGATCGTTTCCGCGCCGCCATCGACAGCGCGGCCGCGACCCATCCCACGCTCGAGCGGGATGCCGGCCCGGCGCTGGCGCAGTACCTCGTTCCGCTCGCCTTTCGCCTCCGGTGGTACTTCCGCGCGAACCTGCGGGAGGTGTACCACCTGTGCGAGCTGCGGACCACCCCACAGGGTCACCCGGACTACAGGTGGGTGGCGCAGGAGATGTTCCGGCGGGTCGCAGAGGTCCACCCGAGGCTCGCCCGCTTCGCCGCCTTCGTCGACATGGGCCCTGGCGACGAGCTGGAGCGGCGGCGGTCGGAGCAAAGAATTGACGAAAAACTTAGCGCTCTCGACCATCCCGTGCGATAGTTACGCTCCATCGTCGCCCGGTCGACCGGTCGACAGGAAAGGAAGGGAGTGGCAGCCGTGCAGGAAGGAGTGGTGGTTGTGAGTGATGTTCTGGTGCCTCGCGGCCCTGAGCGCCGAAATGGCGACAGGCGTGCCTTGGCGGAGCGTCGGTACGCGGAAAGGCGTGACCCTGTGAGGGCCGCAGCCGGGCGACGCGGAGTCTGGCCGTTCGACCGCCGGATCGCCGAGCGCCGGATGCTCGAGCGCCGCGAAGGCTGGCCTCACCTACAGGCGGAATAACCTCGGCCCGGCCGGCGCTCATGGTCCACGGCGGAGCCGGCCCGGTCCCCGAAGGCGAGCGTGCGATGCGGCAGTCCGCCGTCGAGCGAGCGCGCGACGCCGGTTGGAGTGAGATCGGCGGCGGAGCGCTGGCTGCCGTCCTCGCCGCGGTTCGGTTGATGGAAGACGAGCCGCTCCTCAACGCGGGGATCGGCGCCTGCCTCAATCGGGACGGGGTCGTCGAGCTGGACGCCGGCGTGATGGAGGGCGCCGAGCTGCGCGCCGGTGGCGCCGCCGGGCTCAAAGACGTGCGCCACCCGGTCGACCTTGCCGCCGAAATCATGCGTGACGGCCGGCACGTCCTCCTGGCCGGCGAGGGTGCGTCACGCTTTGCGCGCGAGCACCGAATCGAGATGGCGGACCCATCGATCTTCATCACGGATCGCAAGCGGCAGGAGCTTCTTCACGGCGTGGACACCGTCGGCGCGGTGGCGCGCGATGCGGAAGGGCGGCTGGCCGTGGCGGTTTCCACGGGCGGTATGACGGGCAAGCTGCCCGGCCGGATCGGCGATTCGCCGATTCCCGGCGCCGGCTTCTATGCCGACGATCGATTCGGCGCCGTCTGCGGCACGGGCGAGGGAGAAGCTTTCATCCGGCTCGGGCTTGCGAGGTTGATGGTGGTCGAGCTCCAGCATGGCATGCCCCCCGCCGAGGTTGCGAAGGGCGCGGTCAAGCTGCTCCAGACGTTGCTCAACGCCTCGGGCGGGGTGATCGTGATCGCGCGCGAGGGCGCGCCCGAAGCCGCCTTCAACACTCCGGCGATGCCTTTCGCAGTGGCCCAATAGGTGGATTCGGCCAATACCGGAGGGCTCGTTGCTCTCGCCCTGAAGCGCGCGGGCGTCAGCCATCTTTTCACGCTCAACGGAGGCCACATCTGGCCGATCCTGACCGGAGCGACGGAGCAGGGGATCCGGATCATCGACGTACGGCACGAGCAGTCGGCTGCCTTTGCCGCCGAGGGCTGGGCGAAGGTGACACGCCAGGTCGGCGTCGCGGCCGTCACCGCGGGCCCCGGCGTCACCAACGCCGCCACCGCGCTCGCCCAGGCCCAGTCCGGCGACAGCCCGATGTTCTTGATCGGCGGTCGGGCGCCGGCGGCCCGATGGGGCATGGGCTCGCTGCAGGAGATGGACCACCTCGAGGTCGTGCGAAGCCTGACGAAGAAAGCCGTCACGCTCGAGTCCGCTGAAGAGGCCTATGGCCTCGCCGCCGAGTGCATTCGCACCGCCCTGAGCCGGCGCACCGGGCCGACCTTCATGGACGTGCCTCTCGACACCTTCATGTTGGGAGTGGCGGACGTACCCGAAGCCACCGAGCACCTGACCGCCGATCTCGGGCCGCCGCCGGACCCGGGCCTGGTCCAGCAAGCCGCACGGTTGATTCGCGAAGCGCAGCGTCCAGCCGTGATCGCCGGTGGCACTGTTTGGTGGGCTCACGCGGAAGCCGAATTGCAGGACCTGGTCGAGACGGCCCACCTGCCGCTGACCGTCAATGGGATGGCTCGCGGAGTGCTTCCGTCCGGCCACCCGCTGTTCGTCCAGCGCGCGCGCGGGCCTGCCCTCGGCGAGGCGGACCTCATTGTCGTGATCGGAGCCCTGCTCGATTTCCGGCTGAACTATGGTCAGCCGCCGGTCTTCGGAGAGGAGGCCCGCCTCATCTACATCGACGCGGACGCGCACCGCAAGCCGCGGCCGTCGGAGGTCGCGATCTATGGCGACGTCAAGGCCGCGCTGGCCGCGCTGGTCGCTGCCGTCCGTGGCACGTCGGAGCGTGCGACATGGCTCGAGAAGCTGCGCGATGCGGATGCCGCGTCCCGCCGGCGCGACGAGGTCATGACGCGGTCCGACTCGTCCCCGGTGCACCCGGCGCGCCTCATCGCCGAGGTCGACCGGTTCAGCGACGAAGACGCGATCCTGGTCGGCGACGGAGGTGACTTCATCTCGTTCGCGGGGCGCCTGATCGAGCGCGCCAGGCCGGGACTGTGGATCGACCCCGGACCGTTTGGGGCCCTGGGCTCGGGGCCCGGCTATGCGATGGCGGCCAAGCTCGCGCATCCCGACAAGCAGGTGGTGCTGATGTCCGGCGACGGGGCATTCGGCTTCTCGGCGATGGAGTTCGACACGATGGTCCGGCACAAGATCCCGGTCGTCTGCGTCGTGGGCAACAACGGCATCTGGGCACTGGAGAAGCACCCGATGCTCAGCTTGCTTGGGGTGAGCATCGCCGCCGACCTCGGTGAGCGGACCCGCTACGACAAGGTGGTTGAGGCGCTGGGCGGTTATGGCGAGATGGTGGACCGCCCGGAGGAGATCAAGCCGGCCCTCGAACGCGCGTTCAAGTGCGGGCTGCCGGCGTGCATCAACGTAATTTGTGACCCTTCCGCGGAATATCCGCGATCATCTGTATTGATGTGAGTGCCACCCAGCTGAACCCCGCGGTGGAAGCGGACGAATGGCGCACCGCTCAGTCCCAATTCGACGAAGCGTCAGAAATCATCAACCTGGAGCCCTGGCTGCGCGAGGTGCTGCGCGAGGTCCAGCGCGAGTTCACGTGCAACTTCCCCGTGAAGATGGACAGCGGCCACATGCGCATGTTCACGGGCTACCGCGTGCAGCACAACATCAACCGCGGCCCGGCCAAAGGAGGCATTCGCTACCACCCGGACGTGTCGCTGAACGAGGTCAAGGCGCTCTCCATGTGGATGACTTGGAAGTGCGCAGTGGTCAACATCCCGTTCGGCGGTGCCAAGGGCGGCATCATCGTCAATCCGAAAGAGCTCTCCATCAACGAGCTCGAGCACATGACGCGCCGGTTCGCGACCGAGATCTCGATCCTCATCGGCGCCGACCGCGACATCCCGGCTCCCGACGTCAACACCGACGGCCAGACCATGGCGTGGATCATGGACACGCTCTCGATGCACCTCGGCTACTCGGTTCCGGCTTCCGTGACGGGCAAGCCGATCGAGGTCGGCGGATCGCTCGGCCGCATCGAGGCCACGGGTCGCGGCGTGATGATCTGCGCGATGGCGGCGCTGGAGCACCTGAACCGCCTGCCCCATCAAACGCGCGTCGCCGTGCAGGGCTTCGGCAACGTCGGCAGCATCAGCGCCAAGCTGCTCGAGGAGTCCGGCTGCACGGTGGTCGCGGTGTCAGAGGATTACGGAGGCATCTACAACCCGTTGGGCCTCTCCATCAAGCGAGTGCTCGAGTACCGCGCGCGAGAGAAGACCCTGAAGGGCTTCCCGGGCGCTCGGGAGATCGGCAACCAGGAGCTGCTCGGCGTCGACTGCGACCTGCTGGTGCCCGCCGCGATCGGCAACCAGCTCACCTCGCGCAACGCGCGCGACGTCAAGGCGAAGCTGATCGTCGAAGGCGCGAACGGACCCACGACTCCGGAGGCGGATGCGATCTTTCGCGAGCGCGACATCTTCGTCGTGCCCGACATCCTGGCCAACGCGGGCGGCGTGACCGTGTCTTATTTCGAGTGGGTGCAGGACCTCCAGTCGTTCTTCTGGTCCGAGCACGAGGTCAACCAGAAGCTGAAGGCGATCCTCACCAGGGCATTCTCCGAGGTGCTAAAAACCAAGCTGGAAAAGAAGCTGGACATGCGCATGGCGGCGTATTGCCGGGCGGTGGCCCGCGTCGCGGGCGCTACCCGGGAGAGAGGGCTCTACCCCTAGCGCTCCCGGTGCCTCAACAATCATTTCGCTACGTTGTCGCGCTTTGGGGCTAGTCCTTGTACTGCAAGGGCCCTTGCGCTACAATGCCGCGGGGATGCCGATTGAGGGGTTGGTGACACAGCTCAGGAAAGGGGTCATCGAATACTGCGTACTGGCCATGCTGAAGGACACCTCGCGTTACGGCGGAGAGCTCGTGCAGCTCCTACGCGATATGGATGGTCTCCTTGTCAGCGAAGGCACCATCTATCCACTCTTGAGCCGTATGCGGGCTGAAGGGCTGGTCGAGTCGGAGTGGCGCGAGACGGCGGGCGGTTCGCCTCGGCGTTACTACCGGCTGACCAGGACTGGCCAGAAGGCCGTGAGCGAGTTCAGAGGTGAATGGATTCGGTTCCGAGCCACTGTCGATGGAATTTTCGATGGAGCAACACCCTGATGACCGCCGTGCACGCGGACCAGCTCGTTGACGACTATCTCACCCGACTCATCTCCGGGCTCGACGGCGTGGCGCCGGAGCGCCGCGAGGAGATCATCGGTGAGATTCGCAGCCATATCGCCGAGGAGCGCGCGCGCTTCGGCGACGAGTCCGATGCGGACCTGCGAAACCTGCTCGACCGCCTCGGTGATCCGGCCGAGCTCGCCGCTGCCGCGCAAACGACCAGACCTGTCCAGCCCGTGGGGCCGGTACCCTCGGGGTCAGGCATCGGCCTGCTCGAGATACTGGCCTTGGTGCTGACACCGCTCATCTGGCCTGTCGGCGTCATCCTGCTATGGGCGTCGCCGGCGTGGAGGACCAGGGACAAATTGATCGGAACCCTGGTGCCGCCGGGTGGCTACCCGGCCCTGCTCTTCGGCCTGCCGATCGTAGGGGTGAGCAGCATGGGACCGGCCGGCAGTTGCATGACCGAGACGGATGCTCGCGGAAGCGTCATCAGCCAGACGTGCACCGGGTTGGAGGCGCTCCCAGGTTGGGAGCAGACCTTGCTCATGGCGGGGGAGATTGGAGCCCTGGTGATCCTTTTGCTTCTCCCAGTGCTGACAGGAATATACCTGGCGATTCGGCTTCGTCAATCAGGCGCGAAAACCTAAATCTCTCTGGTTCTGAAGCTCCAGACGCTCAGGCCGAGCATCAGCCCAAACCACACGACCACCCAGGCGAGGAAGGGCAGCGGCAGGGGGTCGATGGCAGCGAAGGGATTGGCGCGCGCCGCCGTTCCCAGCGCGCGCATGCTGGCGATGAACGCGTCCGGCTCCATCGCGTAGATCGCGCCACGCCACAGCAGGTCGGTCGGGAGGATCAGGTGGCTGATGATGCCGACGTTTTCCACGGCCTGGTTCTGCAGACCGGTCCCGACGTCTCCGACCACCCCGGCGATCCAGCCCATGAGCCACGCGACCAGCGCGATCACGCCTCCCGTGATGCCGGACAGGCGGGTCGAAAGAAATAGACCCAGCGAGAGCAGCGCAAGACCTTCGGATCCCACGTACAGGACAAGCTCGACCGGGTGGGGCGGCATGTAGCCCGTCGCCCAGTCCACCGCGGCGATCTCGAGGAACGCTGATCCGGCGGCGTAGAGGGCGACCAGGATCCCCAGCCCGAGCCACTTTCCGATCACGACCTCACTGCGGCGCACGGGACGCGCAAGAATCGACAGCAAAAGACCGCTCTCGACCTCACTCGAGATCAGCGGCCCGGCGACGACCGCCGCGCTCAGCGCCAGCACGCCGCTGTACATGAACGTGACGACGATCAGCAGCTGCGAGGTGATCAGCGCGACCTGCTCCGGTGGCAGAACATTGCCGGCGGAGTTGGTCACCGTCGTGATCTTGTGAAAGCCCCACCCGGAAAAGCCGACGACGATGAGCGTGAGGATGATGAGCGCGAGGATCAGCCGCCTGCGCGAGGTTTCCTGAACGGTGAGCCGCGCGATGACCAGTATCGGAGGCATTACCGCTCCTCCTCCTCGAGCAGCTGAAGGAAGCGGTCTTCCAGCGTCTGGTGTCGCGGCGATACCTCGAACACCTTGCCGCCGAGGCCGACCATCGCCGCCACGAGCTCGGGCACGCGGTCGGGCTCGAGGTTCTTGAAGGTCAGCTGGTCGCCCTCGACGTCGATGTTCCCGAACCCGCCGAGCTTCGCTTTGGCGGCCTGATCGAGAGCACTCACGCGCACCTTGACCGCCGTGCCGCTGAGCAGCTCGTCCATCGTCCCTGACGCAATCACGCGCCCGTGATCGACGACTGCCACGCGGTCGCACACCTGCTCCACCTCGCTCAGAAGGTGTGAGTTGAGAAACACCGCCGTGCCACGCGAAGCGAGGCCGCGAATGATCTCGCGCACGTCGTGGCGCCCCACGGGGTCGAGGGCTGAGGTGGGCTCGTCCAGGAAAACCAGCTCAGGCTCGCCGAGCAGCGTGGCGGCCAGCCCAAGCCTCTGCTGCATGCCTTTGGAGAATGTGCTCACGCGATCACCGGCGCGGTCGGTCAGGCCGACCGTGTCGAGCGCCGATGTGATTTCGTCCTTCCAGCTCGAGCGAGGCAGCGGAGCGAGCTCGCAGTGAAGGGCGAGCACCTCGCGAGCGGAGAGCCAGCCCTGGTAGCGAAACAGCTCGGGCAGGTAGCCGATCCTGCGCCGCGTCTGCAAGTCGCCGATCGGCCGGCCCAACAGGGACGCTTCGCCCGAGGTTGGCTTGAGGAGGCCGAGCAGCAGCTTGACCGAGGTCGTCTTGCCGGCGCCGTTGGGTCCGAGGAATCCGAAGACCTCGCCACGCGGCACCGTCATCGAGAGTCCGGCCAGGGCGAGGGTATGCCCGAAACGCTTGGATAGGTTGACCGTCTGGATGGCGGGTGAGCCGGCAGCCGCCCCCCCGGGAGCGGCTGCCACCTGTTCAATTACATTCGTCACGAGTGCAGGCTATAACGCCCGCTCAGGTCAATTGGTTAGCGACGTTGACGGCGTCATCTCGCTTGACGGTGCCGACGACTCCGTACACGACTCCGTGCTTGATCCAGATCGCGCCGGCGCCGACGCCTGTGTTGTCGCCGAGAGCCAGGCCCTGGACGCCCTGGATCGTCACCTTGGACGACGTGGCGAACTGGACCGGGATCGGGATTGGCAGCGTCGTGCTCGGATCGCCGATGGCGTTGATCGCGGCTTTCAGCTCTGGCGAGATGCCCGGCTGGGACAGCAGATAGTTCTCGAACTGCACCACGGTCACCTGGGACGACGTGGCCACCGGTGCGCTGGTTTCCACGACGATGAGCTGCGGCAGGCCGGCCTGGGTGATGTCCGAGCCGGCAGCCGGCTTGCTGATGTTGCCGAAGATCTCGGCCACGGCCGGACCAACCGTCACGCTGAGCTGCGCGCCGTCGATTCCGGCCGGCAGCGCGGGAAGCGTCCTGCCCGCCTGCGCGGCGGCCGCGGCAGCCTTGGCCGAGCTGAAGGTGAAAACGGCCGTCGCCTGCCCCATCGCCGCGTAGGTGACGGTCGACGAGACGCCGGTTGGGAGCGCTGCCACCTTCGGCACCGGAAGCCCGGAGACGGTGTGCGCCTGGTCGGCGCTGGTGACGATCTGTGGCTGCGGCTGCTTGGTCCACGTGATCGTTCCGTACGCGCTGAGCTGCGACAGCGCTTCCATGTCCGCCATCGTCACGGGCACGGGCGTGAGCGTCTGGGGCGTGAAGGTGTTGCTGTCCTGCGCGATCGCGGTGACCAGCAGCCCGATCGCCGCGACGGCGGTCGCGAAAGCGAGGACGACCGGCCGCGATCCAGGTCGCATCACCGGGAGCCGGAAGCCGAACGTCGGACGTGCGGCGGGCGCGGTCCGCACGCGGTTGAACGCAGACGCCACGTCGACCTTGAGCTCTGGAGCCCTCATCAAGCTCGAGATAGCGAGGGCGTCCTTCGACACCGTGCCGAACCGGGCCTGGCACTCCGCGCAGGTTTCGAGATGACGCTTGTCAGCGCCGCTGTGAGCGTCCGGATCGTCAACCATCCGGCGCAGCGTTCCTTCAGATAGATGTGCCACGTGTGACCTCCTTGCGCAGACTGGCTTCCGCGCGCCTCAACAGAGTTCCGACCTGACCGACACCGACGCCGAGAGCCTGGGCGATCTCCGCGTAGCTGAGGCCGCTGGCGCGGAGCACGAGCACCGCCGCGGGCTTTGGTGCGAGGCGGGCGAGCGCTTCGCGGACCTGACGCCGATCCTCGCTGACCTCGAATACCTTCTGCGGATCGAGAATGCGATCGCCTTCTTCGGCAGCCTGAGCCACCTCTCGCCTCTGACGGCGCCGCGCCCCGCGCAGCCGGTTGAGCGCCGCGTGAGCGGCCGCGCGATGCAGCCATGCCGGGGCGTACTGCGCGCTGGCTGAATGCAGGCGGTGGAAGTCGACGAAGACCTCCTGCGCCACGTCTTCGGCCTCGTGCTGATCCATCAGGACCCGGTTCGCGATCCCGGCCACCCGAGCGTACTCGGCGCTGAAAAGGGCTTCGAACGACTCGTCGTCAGTACGAGGCGTCGCCACCGCTCTCAACCCGACATTCATGCCCACTGAATAACAAGCACCGCCTGAAGCGTGTTTGTGACATCACTGGCCGGCGGGTTTTCGCCGGCGGAAGAGGTGCAATGTGACCTCGCGAAGGAAGGGACCGCCCCAGATGCCGACCGACAGGCCGGCGGCGAAGATCACGACCGCGTCGATGCTCTCGCGGCCCGGGCCTGTCCAGTACACGTCCTGGAGGTTGAGCCACAGGGCGAACTCATCGAGGGCCAGGGCCGCTCCGACGCCATAGCCGATGGCGGTGATGCTGGACAGCAGGTTCGAGCCGCTGCCGGCTTCGATCAGCCAGATGTACCCGACGACCAGCAGCAGGAGGATGCCCCACACGAGGTGGTGGATGTGAAGGCCGCCGCTGGAGACGTTGTGGAAAGGGCCGATTCCGGCTCTGATCAGATGGGTGATTCCGCGCACGATCGCGAAGGTGAGAAGGAACGCGAGCGACGCGAGGAAGAGACGCTCCCTCCGCTCACTCTGGAAATGGAAACCGTAGATCCGCTTTAGAGTGCTCAGCCGGCGAGGGATCTCGTGTGGCGCAGGCTGCGCGCGAGCTCGTCCTCGAGGATCGTGAAGTCGGTGCGGGGCAGGGCGTGGATGTGTCCCTGGAAAGCAAGTGTCCAGTGTTCGGGCGGCCACTTGCGCACATAGTCGAGGCGATAGGCGAGCTCCTTGGCGGGGATCCAGTCGGGGTCCTCGAGCACGATGTCCGCACGGATGTGTACGCGCCACGGGTAGTCCTCGTCGCGCCGCGCCGACCGCCAGATGGGAGTGTGGTCTTCGTACATGGGTGAGGCGACCGTCACGGTCGCAGCGAACGCCGCCCGCCCGGTTACGTAGTAGAGCATGCGATCGCCGACGTGCATAGTTTCCACTCTGCGCCGGTGGCGGCTCTTCAGGCCCTGGATCGTGAACCCGTGCTCGCGCGTCTTGCGGAAGTTGTCGGGCGAGCTGACAATCATCCAGAACTGGGAGGCGCGACCCTCGGTGCGGCCGGATTTCCGCCTCCGGCGCGGACGGCCCGATTTGGTGGGTCGTTCGCCCGTCTGGGCCGCGGGGGTTTCGGGCGTTTGGGGTGTATCGGACACGACTGAGATTGTCTGCCTACTCTCGCAACGGGGGCGGGGTGGGGGCCAGCTCCTGGGGCTCGGGCAGCAGCACCGTCAGGTTTCGGATCTGGGCGATGTGGGCGATCTCGTGGCGCGCCACCATCCGGCAGACCTCCAGGAGCGTGATGTCGCCGGAGCGAGGGTCTCGGAGCTTGCGATCCCACTCGTTCTTACCCCAGCCGTGCAGGAGGTCGACCGTTCTGCGGCGAATGCGAGCGAAGTCCTCGAGAGGTTCCTGAAGAGGACGCGTGAGCTGGTCTTCGATGCCGGGATCGATGGTCGCGCGAATGTCTGCGCTGGCCACGCCGTCGAGGTGCGCGTGCCGGAGCAGCGCGTCCACCTTCGTCCCGGACTCGAGGAGGTGTCCGATCAGGCCTCCGAGGGTTGGGAAGGCCGGGCCGTGGCGGTAGCGCAGCCGCGGCTCGTCGAGACCGTATACCAGGTCGCCGATGCGCTCGGGCACCGAGCTCATGAGCAGGACCACGTCCGCCGGCGACATCTCCTCTTCGAGATCCATGTCGCCTGAGTATGTAGCCTTTGAGTAATGACCCAGGCTCAGGTCGCTTGCGACAAGTGCGGCGGGACCCTGGTTGCGGATGCCGCCTACTGCGAGCGGTGCGGCGCGCGGACGCGGCGCGCGCGGAGGCTGGTCGGGATCGCAATCCGGGCCGAGCTGCTGTTTTTCGTGATGGTGGTGGCCGTGGTGATCGGGTTCACCTGGATCTACGCGTCGCAGCGTTGAGAAAGCGTTCCGACAACTTGTTCAGATGCGCTATGAGCTCAGGTGGTTCGGTCACGGTGAAGTCGGCGTCCATCATGCCCAGGTAGAGGGCAAGCATCTCGATCGTGTTCGCCGTCCCGTGGACCGCGCACGTTTCGTCGTCGATCGGTTCCACGACGATTCCGCGCGGCAGGCGCTCTGTCATGAGGGACGCGGGAGCTTGCACCACCGCGCGCGCGCGATACGTCATGGGAACCGAGCGCACGTTTCGCATCACGTAGTCTCCGATGTCCTCGGCAGGCGGTTCGCGGGGTGTGAACCGCGGGCCGTTCGGACTGCGCACCTGGAGGCGGTCGACGCGAAAGGTGCGCCAGGCGCGGCGGTCTCGGTCCCATGCAACGAGGTACCAGCGTCGGCCCAGGTGGACCAGCCGGTAAGGCTCCACCGACCGCGTGCTCTCTGTTCCGTCGTGCTTGCGATAGTCCATACGAAGCACCTCGGCATCGCGACACGCGGCGGCGATCGTGGAGAGAAGTTGCGGCTCAACAGCGGGCCCGGGAAAGGCGACTGGGACGGTATACGCCGACAGCGCATTGACCCTGCGGCGCAGGCGCGAAGGTAGGACCTGCTCGAGCTTTACCAGCGCACGAACCGAAGTCTCCTCGATCCCCGCCACACCACCGGTCGATGACCGCAGAGCCACCGCGACGGCCACCGCCTCATCGTCGTCGAGCAAGAGTGGCGGCAGCGCGGCGCCGGCGCCCAGCCGGTAGCCACCCGCCACCCCGGGCGCAGCACCCACCGGGTAGCCCAGCGTGCGCAGGCGAACCATGTCGTTGCGGATGGTCCTCGTGCTCACCTCCAGGCGCTCCGCAAGGCCGGCTCCGGACCAGTCTCGGCGCGACTCGAGAAGGGTCAGAACCCGCAGCAGGCGCTCGGAGGTGCTCAGCATCCTGGTTTCGACATTGAATCTTATTTAGGAAGCAAACGTTCCGCAATGGCCGATAGCCTGAGCCGTGCCAAGCAAGCCCGATCAAAGGAGAGAAGACATGACACAAAGCACGTCTCGTACCCAGGTGATTCTTGCCACGCTCGGCGTGGCCATGGCCCTGCTGCTGGCGGCCCTCGACCAGACGGTGGTGGGCGTCGCGATGCCCCGGATCGTCTCCGATCTGCACGGCATCGAGTTCTATGCATGGGTCACGACCGCTTACCTGATCACCTCGACGGCACTCGTGCCGGTGGCCGGCAAGCTCGGTGACATGTTCGGCCGGAAGCCGTTCATGCTCGCCGGCATGGTCGGTTTCATCGCCGCCTCGGCGATTTGCGGCATGTCTCAGAACATGCTCGAGCTGGTGCTGTTCCGTGGAATCCAGGGCATCTTTGGCGGCATCCTGTTCGCCTCCACATTCGCGGTGATGACCGATCTGTTTCCGCCCGAGCAGCGAGCGCGGATGACCGGGGTGTTCGGCGCCATCTTCGGTCTGTCCTCGGTCATCGGACCGTCTCTCGGCGGGTTCCTGACCGACGGGCCCGGTTGGCGTTGGGTGTTCGACGTCAACATTCCGCTGGGCGTGGTGGCCACGATCCTGGTCGCGACACAGCTCCCGCGGGTGCTTTCGCAAGCCCGGCTTCGCGACATCGACTTTGCCGGCACGGCTCTGCTCCTCGCCGGTCTCACGCCGCTGCTCATTTCGCTGTCGATGTTGCGGGACCACTCGTGGCTCTCGGTCCAGGTGCTGGGGCTGATGGGTTTGGCGGCTTTTCTGCTGGTTGCCTTCTTCATCACCGAGCGCCGCGTTGAGCACCCGATAGTGCCCTTTGGACTGTTCCGACTGAACGTTTTCGCGGTCCCGGCACTGATCGCTTTCTTCAGCGCGATCGGAATGTTCGGCGCGATCGTCTTCGTTCCACTCGTCTACCAGGGCGTCCTCGGAGTCAGCGCGTCCAACGCCGGGCAGCTCCTGACGCCGATGCAGCTGGCGGTCGTTGTGACGGCGACCGCGACGGGTGTTCTCCTTGCGCGCGTCCCACGCTACAGGTTCGTCGGCACGGCCGCGCTCGCCGTGATGATCGTCGGGCTTGTCCTGCTGGCGCAGGTTGGACCCCACTCGGGCCCGTGGGAAGTGACCCGCGACATCGTCCTCATCGGAGCCGGCCTTGGCGTGACCTTCCCGCTCACCCTCGTCGTGGTGCAGGCGGGTCTGCCTCACCAGCTCGTGGGAGTCGCCACGAGCCAGATCACGTTCTGGCGGAGCCTCGGCGGCACGATCGGCACCGCTGTTCTGGGGGCCATTCTCACCAACCGCCTGCCGGCTCGCCCAACCCACCTGGACCTGGCGGGGACGTTGCACGACCTCTTCTTGCTGGCCGCGCTGGTCGCGGTGGTGTCACTGATCGTCAGCGTCTTCCTAAAAGAGGTGCCTCTGACGCGGGAGTCGGAGACGTCCGTGGAGGCGATCGAAGTCGCAGCTTGACGTCTCCTGGGCGGCGGGAGGGGCGGCCGGAGCGGTCGCCCCGAACCCGCATTTCAGTCCATTGCGGGTCCGCTGTGGGTTATCCGAGGACTCTAGCGCCGGTAGATCGCTTTTCCGTCCACCTCGTCTTTGTTCAGGCGCTTGTTCAGGTGCAAGCCTTCGAGGAGGAACTCGATCACCGACGCGCGCACTTCGGGGCGGTCGGGCAGGCTCAACTTCTTCAGCGCCGTGGTCAACTCCGGTAGGTCCCCGAACGCGCGCGTGTACGTGCGCGCCGGGATTCCCTCGCCGACCTCGAGCATGTTGCCCTCCTCGAACTTGGACACCACGCCGTCGAACTGAGAGGCCGAGAAATGCCGGCTGAAGACCGCGCTGACAGCGCCGCGCTGCAGACGCGAGAGCACCTGTTCCTCCTTGCCCTCGTCGAGCGCTTCGATCTCCACGCGTCCCGCGGTGGAGGACGCCAGGTACTCCAGGTCCGTGATGCGGGGCACGGCGAGGCCCTCCCCGACGCGGGCCGCCCGGCGCACCGCGTTGCTCGCGAGGTTCTCGAAGTTGGCGATGGACATGCGCACCGACACCCCTGACGACTGAGAGATGTGCGGGCTGCGCCGCGCCTGGTGTGTGAGCTCGGCGACGATCTCTTTCATAAAAGACGGGAAGATCACCTCGAAGTCTTCCGGGACGGAATTCTTCTCGGCCTCCATGATCTGCATCTCTTCGCCGATGCTCAGCGGGTAGTGGGTGCGCACCTGCGAGCCGAAGCGGTCCTTGAGCGGCGTGATGATGCGGCCGCGTGAGGTGTAGTCCTCCGGGTTGGCGCTCGCGATCACGAAGAGGTCGAGAGGCAGGCGCACGCGATACCCGCGGATCTGCACGTCCTTCTCTTCCATGATGTTGAGCAGTCCCACCTGGATGCGCTCCGCGAGGTCGGGCAGCTCGTTGATGCCGAAGATGCCGCGATTCGTCCGCGGCATGAGGCCGTAGTGGATGGTCAGCTCGTCCGCGAGGTAGCGACCCTCGGCGACCTTGATGGGGTCCACCTCGCCGATGAGGTCGGCGATCGAGATGTCCGGCGTGGCCAGCTTCTCGCCGTACCGGCGGTCGCGATCGATCCACTCCACCTCGACAGCGTCGCCATCCTTGGCGACCAGGTCGAGGCAGCGCCGGCAGATCGGCGCGTAGGGGTGATCGTTGATCTCGCAGCCGGCGATCCCGGGTACATGCGGGTCGAGCAGGGAAACGAGCGAGCGCATGATGCGGCTCTTCGCCTGGCCGCGTTCGCCGAGCAGGATCACGTCGTGACCGGAGATCACAGCATTGGCAAGCTGCGGCAGCACCGTGTCGTCGTAGCCGACGATCCCATCGAGCAGCGGCTCGCCGGAGCGAAGGCGGGTCAGCAGGTTGCGGCGCATCTCCTGCTTGACGGTTTCGCGCTTGTAGCCGCTCGCGCGCACCTCACCGATGGTCTGTGGGCGGGCCGTGCTCACCTCCAGCACTATAGACAAGAGACGGCGCTCACTTTGTTAGGGATCGGAAGCAAAACGGAGACGACCGCTAAGCGATCGCTGTACGCCAGATTGTGTCTCGGGCGCCGTTAGACTGACCGGCGCTTGACTGAATCGATACGCGATCGCTACGAGGCGGCTCATGACGAAGGGAGGCTGCTCATCGGTGGTCATCGGGGCAATCCCGCCGAGCACCCTGAGAACACGATGCGTTCATTTCGCTCCGCCATCGCAGCGGGCTGCGACCTGATCGAGTGTGATGTCCATCTTTCGTCGGACGGCCGTCTGGTCGTGATCCACGACCACTCCCTCGAGCGCACGACCAACGGCAACGGGCTGGTCGGCGAGAAAACCGCGGCCGAGCTACGTCGGCTCGATGCCGGCCACGGAGAGCGCATCCCTCTGCTGCAGGAGGTCGTCGAGCTCGCGATCGGCAAGGTCGGGCTCGTGATCGAGACCAAGCAGATGCCGATCCAGTATCCCGGTCTCGAGGACAAGCTCGTGGCCATGCTGCGGCAGCTGGGCGCTGTGGCCGATTGCGCAGTCGTCTCCTTTCACCATCCGTCGATCCGCGTGCTGCGCGCCATGGAACCGAAGCTCCAGGTCGGGATCCTCGAAGGCTCCCGGCCGATCGATCCCGCTCGCCTGTTGAAAGAGTCGGGCGCCGATGTGTACTCTCCGCATTGGGGCGCGATGGACCCCCAGGTGGTCAAGGAAATTCACGCCGCGGGCGGAGCGGTCGCTGTGTGGCCGGTCGATGACGCGCCGGCGATCGCCTGGTGCAAATACTGCAAGCCGGACTCGATCTTCACCAACCGCCCGGCGGAGGTGAGCGCGGCCCTCAGGGCCTAGGGTCCCTCAGGATTTCCTGAGACTCGTTACACGGCTCAGGTACGGGGCGTTGCCTCAAATGTGGACCGCCCGAATACCATGAGCCGGCCGTGGTCGCCGACCGGCCGCCCTTTGAGGATCTATACCGCGCCTACCTGGGCCGGATCTACGCCTATGTCAGAGCCCAGGTCGGTAGCTCGGCCGACGCCGAGGACATCACGGCGCAGGTCTTCATGAACGCTTACCAGGCCTACGCCAGGTTCGAGGCACGCAACACGACGCCCGCCGCCTGGTTGTTCCGGATCGCTCGCAATGCGACCCTCGACCACTTCCGGTCACACGGCAGGCGAGAGCGCCTGCGCCGGACGATCGAGCATCAGCCGGTTGCGGAGGCGGATCCGTCGGGCGTGGCCGAGGAGCGGATCCAGTACCGCGCGCTGCTGGCACG
>JBOHUQ010000067.1:0-72692 GCA_050734495.1 Candidatus Dormibacteraceae bacterium | reverse complement strand
CGCATACGATCGCCTGGGATTAGGCAGCGCCCTCCCCGGGAGGGCCAAGTGATCGCGGGGCCGCCGCTCCTGGAAACCGACCTGCCGCTCAAGCTTTTCTCGCGCGGAAAGGTCCGCGATACCTACGAGCTGGGCCCTGACCGGCTCCTGATGGTCGCCACCGATCGCATCTCGGCTTTCGACCACAACATGCCCAATGGCATCCCGGACCGCGGCAAGGTCCTGACGCAGCTGTCGATCTTCTGGTTCTCGCAGACCGACACGTTCCAGGAGAACCACCTGATCTCGGGGATGGTCCCGGACCTGCCCGCGGCGCTGAAGGATCAGCGCGACACCCTCGCGGGGCGATTCATGATCGTCCGCAAGGCCAAGCGAATCGACTTCGAATGCGTGGTGCGTGGCTACCTGGCGGGCAGCGCGTGGAAGGAGTACCAGGACTCGCACACGCTCGCGGGCGAGGAGATGCCACCAGGCCTGCGGCAAAGCGAAAAGCTCGCCTATCCCATCTTCTCGCCCGCCACCAAGGCCGAAAGCGGCCACGACGAGAACATCAGCTTCGCGCAGCTCAAAAAGGAGCTCGGCGACGAGCTGGCCACCAAACTGCGCGACGCGAGCCTGGAGCTCTACAAGTTCGCCTCAGAGCTGGCGACGCGGCGCGGCCTGATCCTTGCCGACACGAAATTCGAGTTCGGCCTGCTCGACGACAACCTGATCCTGATCGACGAGGCGCTCACTCCCGACAGCTCGCGCTTCTGGGATTCCGCGACGTACCAGGTCGGCACCTCGCCGGATTCTTACGACAAGCAGTTCGTGCGGGACTGGCTGACCAAAGCGGGCTGGGACAAGGAATCCGAGCCACCGCGCCTACCGGACGACGTGGTCGCGCAGACCCGCGAGCGGTATCTGACCGCGTACCAGCGGCTGGTCGGCAAGCCCCTGTTTCCACCCAAGCCGCGGTACGAACGTTGATCGGGCCATGACCTGGCGATGGCTGCCATGATCGCGCGGATCGTCGTGACCCCCAAACCGGTCGTCAACGACCCCCAGGGCATCACGGTCAGGCAGGGCCTCGCGACGCTCGGCTTCCGGGAGGTCTCTGATGTTCGGGTCGGCAAGTACATCGAGGTGAGCCTCGAGGCGGACAGCGAGCACCAGGCGCGACAGCGCGTCGACGCGATGTGCAAGCAGCTCCTGGCCAACCACGTGATCGAGGACTACAGGTTCGAGATCGAGACGGAAGGTCACAAGCGCAGATGAGGTTCGGAGTCGTGGTTTTCCCCGGGACGTGGTCGGATCGCGACTGCGGATGGGTGATCGACCAGGTGCTCGGAGGCGAGCTGCAGTATCTGTGGCACAAGGACGCAGACCTGAGGGGCTGCGACTGCATCATCCTGCCGGGCGGCTTCGCGTACGGCGATCACCTTCGCACGGGTGCGATCGCGAGATTTGCGCCCGTGATGGAGAAGGTGAGTGAGTTCGCCGATCGTGGCGGCCTGGTGTGGGGAATTTGCAACGGCTTCCAGGTCCTTTGCGAGGCGGGGCTCCTGCCCGGCGCGCTGCTTCGCAACTCATCGCTGGAGTACCGCTGCCAGTGGACGAATCTTGTTGTCGAGCGGACCGACCTCGCGTTCACTTCGCAGTGCGCTGAGCGAGAGGTCCTGAGCATTCCGATCGGTCACGGCGAGGGCAACTACTTCGCTGACCCGGCGACTCTTTCAAGGCTCGAGCAGCGCGGCCAGGTGGTCTTTCGATACTGCGACCCTGGAGGCGGTGTCACGAACAACGCGAACCCGAATGGGTCCACGCACAACATCGCCGGCATCGTGAACGAGCGCGGAAATGTGCTCGGCATGATGCCCCATCCCGAGCGCTGTTCCGAGGCCGAGCTCGGAGGGACGGATGGGCTTAAGCTCTTCCGCTCGGTTGCCACAAGTGCGATGCAGGTCCTGGTTTCTTGAGTCTCGGGATCACACAGCCCCGGTCGGAGACCCGCCCGTGGCTCTAGTGGACGAGCGTCGCCTTCGTGAGGTGGCGCTCACCCACGAGGAGTACAGGGCCATCGTCGAGGAGTTGAAGCGAGCCCCGAACGAGGTCGAGCTCGGCATGGTCGGCGTGCTGTGGTCGGAGCACTGCTCGTACAAGAGCTCGAAAGCATTGCTTCGCCGCCTGCCGTCGACCGGCTCTGCTGTGATCCAGGGACCCGGCGAGAATGCCGGCGCGGTGAACATCGGCGAAGGCTGGGCCGCGGTATTCAAGATCGAATCCCACAACCATCCTTCCGCCATAGAGCCGTACCAGGGAGCGGCGACTGGCGTGGGCGGCATCATCCGCGACGTCATCGCCATGGGCGCGAGACCCATCGCACTGCTCGACTCGCTGCGTTTCGGACCGCAGCCAGCCTCGAGCCACCACCTCGAGGGCGTGGTGGCGGGTATCGGCGGCTATGGCAACTGCATCGGCATCCCGACCGTGGGCGGCGAGGTCTATTTCGATGAGTGCTACGCCAACAACCCGCTCGTCAATGCGATGTGCGTCGGCCTGGTTCGCATCGATCGGCTGATGCGCGCGCGTGCCGAGGGCACCGGCAACAGCCTGATGCTCGTCGGCGCGGACACGGGTCGCGACGGAATCCACGGTGCGTCCTTTGCCTCGCTCGAGCTTGACGAGACCAGCGCCGAGCGCAGACCGGCCGTGCAGGTTGGCAACCCGTTTCTCGAGAAGTGCCTGCTGGAGGCGTGCATGGACCTCGCGCACACCGATGCCGTGGTCGCGGTCCAGGACCTCGGCGCGGCCGGCCTCAGCTCGTCGGTGGCGGAATGTGCCGGACGGGTGAGCGGCGCGGGCGCGCATATCGACGTCGCGCGCGTGCCACGCCGTGAGCGCGGCATGAGCCCGTACCACGTGATGCTGTCCGAGTCCCAGGAGCGAATGCTCGTGGTCGTGGAGCGGGGCCGCGAGGCCGAGGTGGAGGCGATCTTCAAGGCCTGGGACCTGACATCGGCGGTCATCGGCCACGTCACCGATGACGGCCAGCTGACCGTCGTGGACGGCGCCTCGCGGGTGGCGCGGCTGCCCATCGGCCTGCTCACCGAGGGCGCGCCGCCGCGGCGCCTTATAGGGGTCGCTGCCGAGCAACCACCTGGCCTCGACATGGACGCGCTTCCGCCTCTTGGCGACCCAGGCGCGAGCTTGCTGCGACTGCTCGCGAGCCCCAACCTGAGCAGCCGGCGCGGCATCTTCCGTCGTTACGACCATATGGTGGGCGACGCGACCGTCATCCCACCGGGAGGCGACGCAGCGATGCTGCGCGTCAAAGGCACGCGTCTCGGCCTGGCCGTCACCACCGACTGCAACTCACGCTACTGCCACCTGGACCCGCACCTTGGCGCCCAGCTCGCGGTGGCCGAGGCCGCCCGGAACATCGTCGCGACCGGCGCCCGCCCCCTGGCGGTCACGGACTGCCTGAACTTCGCCAACCCTGACAGGCCAGAGGTCTATTGGGAGATGGAGGAGACGATTGCGGGCCTCGCACACGCGTGCCGCGCCCTGGACCTGCCGGTCGTCAGCGGCAATGTCAGCCTCTATAACGATTCCGGAGGCACGTCGGCCATCTATCCGACCCCGGTCGTGGGCATGCTCGGGCTGATCGACGACTACGGAAAGCGCCTGGCGGCCGGTCTTCGCGCCGAGGGCGACTTCGTGCTTCTGATTGGGTCGAGCCACAACGACCTGGGAGGCAGCGAGTACCTGAAGGTCGAACACGGCGTGGTCGCTGGACGGCCGCCGGCGCTTGACCTTTCGCGCGAGCGCGCGGTCCACCGACTCGTGCTCGCGGCGGCGGAGAACGGGCTGCTGCATTCGGCCCACGACTGCGCGGAAGGAGGAATGCTCGTGGCGCTGGCGGAGTGCTGCTTGCTCGGCGGCATCGGCGTGCGCTGTCCGGCGATCAGGCCCGAAGCTCCGCTGCGCATGGACGCGGCGTTCTTCGGCGAATCTCCGAGCCGCTTCATCGTGAGCCTTGCGTCGCGCGCCATGCCCGAGCTGCAGTCCCTCGCGCGCCGCCACCACGTCGAGATCTCGCTGCTCGGCCTGGCGGGCGGCGAAACGATCGAGTTCGAAGGCCAGTTCCGGCTGCCCCTCGCCGGCGTCCGCCAAGCTTGGGAAGGGGCCATCTTCTAGAAATGTGTGGAGTTTTCGGCATCTGCTCGAAGCAAGGGGTCGACGTCGCGAACCTGACGTACTTCGGACTCTTCTCACTCCAGCATCGCGGGCAGGAGTCCGCCGGGATCGCCGTGTCGGACGGCACGAACGTGCGCGTGCATCGAGCCATGGGCCTGGTGGCGCAGGTGTTCTCGCCCGAAGAGGTCAAGGACATGGGCGATGGCTCGATCGTCGCCCTCGGGCACACGCGCTACTCGACGACCGGTTCCAGCCGGGCCGAGAATGCCCACCCGCTGCCGTTTCATCACCCCACCCTGGGACCCGGCGCCATCGCCCACAACGGCAACCTCCTCAACGCAGAGGCGCTGCGCGCTCAGCTCGAGGAAGAAGGCGCGACCTTCGATTCCGGCCTTGACACTGAGGTGATGGCTCGCCTGATCGAGCACACGCACGGCAAGACCTGGGAAGACGTGATCCGGCGAACATTTGGGCGGGTGGTCGGTGCGTACTCGTGTGGAATCATCACGCCGAAGCAGCTCATCGCCCTGCGCGACCCGTATGGGTTCCGCCCGCTCTGCATCGGGTTCATCCCGCTTTCCGGTCAGCCGGCCCACGTCATCGCATCGGAGACCTGCGCGCTGGACACCGTCAACGCGACCTTCGTGCGCGAGGTGCAGCCGGGCGAGATGGTGATCATGGACGAGCACGGCGTCCACAGCGTCACCTTCCAGACCTCCGGCAAGCACGCGATGTGCGTATTCGAGTTCATCTACTTCGCACGGCCGGACTCCATCCTCAAGAACTGCGAGCTCGAGGACGCGCGCATCCGGATGGGCCACGAGCTGGCCAAAGAGGCGCCGGTCGAAGCGGACATGGTGGTCGCGTTCCCCGATTCGGGAACGCCTGCCGCGATCGGCTACGCCGAAGCCGCGGGCATCCCCTTCCGCGAGGCTCTCATGAAGAGCCGCTACATCAACCGCACCTTCATCCAGCCTGACCAGTCGCTTCGCGAAGCCGGCGTGATGCTCAAGCTCAACGCGCTGCCCCGCTCGATCAAGGGCAAGCGCATCATCGCCGTCGACGACTCGATCGTCCGGGGCACGACGTCGCGGCGCATCATCGAGCGCCTGAGGGCCGCGGGCGCGCGCGAGATCCACATGCGGATCTCCAGCCCACCGATGCGGTTCCCATGCTTCATGGGCGTCGATATCGGTTCGACCAAGGAGCTGATCGCGTCGGGTCGCACCGTGGAGCAGGTGCGCGAGCGGATCGGTGCCGACAGCCTGCAGTACCTGTCCAATTCGGGCCTGATACGCGCGATCGGCCGGGGCACGTCGCAAGAGTTCTGCCGAGCCTGCTTCGACGGCTCCTACCCGGTGCCCGTGCCGCAGCAGCTCGAGATGGACAAGATGCAGTTCGAGCTGCCACTGAAGTCGGACCACGTTCCCGGACCACCGTCGCCCCTTCTCGCGAAAGCCTGATGAGCACCGAGGGGCTCTCCTACGCAGCGGCCGGCGTTGAAATCGAGGCTTACGAGCGCGTCATGGAGCGGGTCAAGCCGCTGATCGCCGCCACGCACGGCAAGGACGTGGCAGCCGGCGTAGGTCCGTTCGCAGGGCTATACGCACTACCGGGCGGGGGCCACCTCGCGGCCAGCGCCGACGGCGTCGGGACCAAGATCAAGATCGCCATCGCGGCCGGAGCCCATCGCGGGATCGGCGTCGACATCGTGAACCACTGCGTCAACGACATCGCCACCGCCGGCGCGCGGCCGCTGTTCTTTCTGGACTACTTCGCCACCGGCAAGCTGGACCCTGAGGTCTTCACCCAGCTGATCGAAGGGATGACCCAGGCCTGTCGCGGCGCCGGCTGCGCGCTGCTCGGCGGAGAGACCGCGGAGATGCCGGGCGTCTATGCGCTCGGGGACTACGACCTCGCGGGGTTCATCGTCGGAATGGTGGAGGCCGGCCGGAATCCCGAGCGGGCGCGCATCGAGGCCGGCGACGTGCTGATCGGCCTGCCGTCGAGCGGGCTGCACACCAACGGCTACTCGCTGGTGCGCAAGGTTTTCGAGGACGTGCCCTTGACCCGGGTGTTTCCCGAGCTGGGGCGCCCGCTCAGCGAGGTGCTGCTCGAGCCCCACAGAAACCATCTCGACGACCTCGCGCGCCTCCGCTGGAAGGGCGCCGCACACATCACGGGCGGGGGAATCCTCGGCAACCTTCCGCGATGCCTGCCCGACGGGCTTGGCGCGCGCCTGGACCGCAGAGCGTGGACGGTTCAGCCGATCTTCGAGCTCCTCCGCAAGCGCGGCCGCATCGCCGACGACGAGATGTACGGCACGTTCAACATGGGCCTCGGGATGATCGTCGTGGTCGATCCGGGCGACGTGGCCAGGGGTTCGCGCGTGGTCGGCGAGGTGGTCCGGCAGACCGGACCCGATCGGGTGGTCATCCGCTGACCCTCAGGTTGGGCGTCTGCGTGTCAGGTCAGGGTTCGAACCTTCGCAACCTGGTCGACCGAGGATTCCATGTTGTCGCGGTGGCCACCAACCGGCCGTCCTGTGGAGGTGCGGCGTTCGCTCGCCGGCGTGGCATCCCGCTTGGCGAGCTCTCGCAAAAGTCATTCGCGTCCGCGGAAGATCGCGATGCCGCGATGCGTGACTTCTTCATGGTCCATGGCGTCGAGCTGATCGTGGACGCCGGCTACGACCGCGTCCACTCCCAGGGCTTCCTCGAAGCTTTCGGCGAGCGGATCATCAACGTCCACCCATCGCTCCTGCCGGAGTTCGGCGGCGGCATGGATGCCGTGGAGAGAGCGCTGGTGAGCGGCGTGGCCGAAACCGGGGCGACCGTCCACGTCGTGACGGCGGACCTCGACGCGGGCCCGATCCTTGTCCAGGAAGCCGTTCCCGTCCTCGAAGGCGATACCGTGGAAAGGCTGCGGCAGCGCGTGCACGAAGCGGAGCACCGCATCCTTCCGAAGGCAATCGACTTGATGGAGGCGCGAATTGCCCACAGCCCTTCTGTCGGTTAGCGACAAGACCGGCCTGGCCGCCTTCGCGCGGGGGCTGCAGCGCCTCGGCTACGAGCTCTTCGCGACCGGCAGCACGCTCCAGGCGATCCAGGATGCGGCCGTCGATGCACGCCCCGTCAGCGACCTGACCGGCTTCCCCGAGATGATGGACGGGCGGATCAAGACCCTGCACCCGGGAGTGCACGCCGGGATCCTCGCGCGGCGCGACCGACCCGAGCACCTCCAGTCCCTGCGCGAGCACGGCCTGCGCGAGATCGACCTCGTGTGCTGCAACCTCTACCCGTTCGTCGATACGGTCACGCGACCCGACGTCAGCTTCGAAGAAGCGATCGAGCAGATCGACATCGGCGGTCCGGCGATGATCCGGGCCGCGGCCAAGAACCATGAATCGGTGCTCGTGGTCGTGAGACCGGAGCGCTATTCGGAGCTGCTCGCCGCGCTCCATGAGGGAACGGTCGACGCCGCGATGCGGCGGCGCCTGGCGGCGGAAGCCTTCGCGCACACATCCGGCTACGACTCATGGATCGCGGCGTACATGCGGAGCGTCGCGCCCGACGGCCTTCCGCCAGAGATCTCGTTCGCCGGCCTCCTCACGCAACATTTGAAGTACGGCGAGAACGAGCACCAGAAGGCGGGGTTCTACCGGTTCGGTCCCAATTCGGGCGGTCTCGGCGGCGCTGTGCAGGTGCAGGGCAAAGAGCTTGGGTTCAACAACATCCAGGACGCCTCGGCCGCATACCAGCTCGTGTGCGACTACGAACGCCCGGCCGCCGCGATCATCAAGCACATGAACCCGTGCGGCCTCGCGGTTGCGGCCGATATCGCGAAAGCGTACCGGCTCGCGTACGAGTGTGACCCCGTTTCGGCGTTCGGCGGGATCGTGGCGGTCAACCGGCCGCTCGATCGCTCGACCGCCGAGCAGATCGTGCAGATCGTGACCCACGCCGTCGTTGCGCCGGCGGTGCTCGATGAGGCCAGGGACGTGCTGGCCCGCCGCAAGACGATGATCGTGCTGGCAGTCGAACCGCAGCGCGCCCACCCGTTCGACTTCGACGTGCGGTCGGTGCCGGGTGGTTTTCTTGTGCAGGAGTGGGACCGCACCGGTTTCGACCGAGCAGGCGTTTCAGTGGTGACCCGGCGCGCGCCGACGGAGATCGAATGGGAGCAGCTGGGACTCGCATGGATCGCGGTCAAGCACGTGAAATCCAACGCCATCGTGCTCTTCAAAGCAGGCTCCGCGGTGGGTGTTGGCGCCGGTCAGATGTCGCGTGTCGAGGCAGTGCAGATCGCAGCGAAGCGAGCCGGGGAGCGGGCGCGCGGATCGGTCATGGCGTCCGATGCGTTCTTTCCGTTTTCGGACGGCCTCGAGGAGGGTATCCGGGCGGGCGTGACGGCCGTGATTCAACCTGGCGGCTCGTTGAAGGATGCAGAGGTCGTCGACGCCGCCGATGCGGCGGGGATCACCATGGTGGTCACCGGCCAGCGCCATTTCAAGCACTGAGTGGGCCGCCACTGATGGGTTCTCGTTTCGGTGAGGAGGGTCGCCGCCTCTCGTACGGCTCGTACCTCAAGATCCCCGAGCTCCTGGCCCTCCAGGACGGCCTCAGCGATGAGCATGACGAGAGGCTCTTCATCGTGGCCCACCAGGTCTACGAGCTGTGGTTCAAGGTACTGCTGTTCGAGCTGGAGACCGCCCGCGATCGAATCGGTTCCGACCACATTTTCTCAGCGCTCCACTACCTGAAGCGCGTCCATGTCATCGAAAGGCTGCTCGTCGAGCAGATCGAGGTCCTCGAGACGATGTCGCCCCAGGATTTCCTGGCTTTTCGCTCCCAGCTGGCTCCGGCGAGCGGGTTCCAGTCGGTGCAGTTCCGCGAGATCGAGTTCCTGTCCGGGCTGAAAGAGCCAAAATACCTCGCTCGGTTGGAGGTGACCGCCGGCGAGGCGGCTCGACTCCGCCGGCGCCTCGACGAGCCGTCGCTCGATGACGCTTTTCACGGCCTCCTCGAGCGGCGCGGATCGCCCACCCTGATCGAAGTCTTCAGAGATCGCGAGCACCACGGCGACCTCTTCGACATCTGTGAGGCGCTGCTCGACCACGACGAGGCGTTCGCCCACTGGCGGGCGCGGCACGTGCTGATGGTGGAGCGCCAGATCGGAGGGAAGACCGGTACCGGCGGCAGCAGCGGCGCGGAGTACCTGCGCAGCACGCTCGGCAAGCGCTTCTACCCTGCGCTGTGGGACGTCCGGTCTCAGTTGTGAAAGATCCGTTCGAGGGCGAGCGTCCCGAGCACCATATGAAGAAGACGCGCGTGGAGAACCCTCGCGTGACATGCGGCACGTGCCGGATGTTCGACGGCACGGCGTGGTGCCGGCACTGGAACTTCCACACGACGGCCGAGTCGCCGCCGTGCCGGTTTTACAAGCCAAAGGGGAATTGAGGCCCACAGAGGGCCGGTTGCAGGAGGCGTGACAGTCTCAGCCGATCACGTTTCCGGACCTGCTCACGATCGGCGCTGGCCGGCCCTGTACGTCCTGAGCGCAGGAATCCTGATGGTGCTCATCGACGGGACAATCGTGAATGTAGCGCTGCCTTCCATCCAGAGCGACCTTGGCTTCACGCAATCGAACCTCGCATGGATCATCAACTCATACCTGATCGCATTCGGCGGGCTGCTGCTTCTCTCCGGACGGCTCGGCGACCTCGTCGGCCGCAAGCGCATCCTGGTCGCCGGTCTGGCCGTCTTCACCATGGCCTCCCTGCTCTGCGGGCTGTCGGTCACGCCCGCGGAGCTCATCGCGGCGCGGTTCGTACAGGGAATCGGAGGTGCGCTGAGCTCGGCGGTGGCCCTGGGGATGATCGTGACGATGTTCCCGGAGGAGCCGGAGCAGGCTCGGGCCTTTGGCGTCTACAGCTTTGTCGCCTCAGCGGGCGCTTCGATCGGACTCCTCGCCGGAGGGATCCTGACCCACGCCATCAGCTGGCACTGGATCTTCTTGGTGAACGTGCCGATCGGAATCGTTTCGATCCTTCTGTCGGTGCGCCTCATCGACTCGGACCGCGGCATCGGCCTCAGGAGCGGAGCCGACGTGATCGGAGCAACTCTCGTCACGGCGGCCCTGATGCTGGGCGTCTACGCCATCGTGGAGACTTCGCAGGCCGGCTGGACTTCGGTCCAGACGATCGGGCTCGGCGCGCTGTCGCTCCTCCTGCTGACGGGGTTCGTCGTGCGGCAGGCGACCGCGAAGAATCCACTCCTGCCGCTGCGCGTTTTCAGACCGCGCAACGTATGGGGCGCCAACCTGGTCCAGCTCCTCCTGGTCGCCGGCATGCTCGGATTCTTCTTCATGAACTCGCTGTACATGCGGCAGGTGCTGGGCCTCGACCCGCTGCAGATTGGCATTGCGTTCTTGCCGGTGGCTGTGACGATCGGACTGCTCTCGGTCGGATTCTCGGCCCGGTTGACGGCGCGCTTCGGAGCGCCCCGTGTGCTCTTTCCCGCGCTGCTCTTGATGGGCACGGGGCTCGCCCTGTACATGCGATTGCCGGTGCACAGCAGCTATTTCGTCGACCTGCTGCCAGGGATGCTGCTGCTCGGCGTGGGCGCCGGCCTGGCGTTCCCGTCGCTCGCGACGCTTGCGATGTCCAGCGCGACGG
The DNA here is from genome assembly GCA_050734495.1 of Candidatus Dormibacteraceae bacterium. Lineage (GTDB taxonomy): Bacteria > Chloroflexota > Dormibacteria > Dormibacterales > Dormibacteraceae > Palsa-870. The sequence continues at coordinate 61,837 of JBOHUQ010000067.1, read as the reverse complement.
ACAGCGATTCGGGGCTCGCGTCCGGCCTTCTCAATACGACCGCTCAGGTCGGTGGCGCGCTTGGCCTTGCGGTGCTCGCGACCCTGGCGGCGTCGCAAACCCAGGTCCTTCGTGGCCTGGGTCTGAGCGCTGCGGATGCCCTGACGGGCGGGTTCCGGATGGTGTTCGGGATGAGCGCGGCGCTCCTCGTCGCCGCGCTGGTCGTGGCCGTCATCGTGGTCCGGCAGAGGCCGGCCGATGCCGGCATGGCCGAGACGACCGAGGACGCCGCATAGCGCCCTCGGTCGTCTTTGGTCAGGCGGCCTGCGCGGTTTCCAGATCGCTGGAGGCAGACTCCTGTAGCTGTGCGCGGGCGACGCGGGGTGTGCGCAGCACCACGAGCACGATGATCAATCCTGTCGCGACGCACGCCGCCGCGATCCCAAACCCCAGCTGGTAGCCGGACGTCAGGGCGCTGACCAGCGTTTCCCCCTGGGCGGCCAGCGCGCGCGAGTGGTCGGAGGAAATCGTGCCCAGGGCGGCCAGGCCAAACGCCCCGCCGACCTGCATGGTCACGTTTCCCACGCCCGATGCGATGCCGGCATCCGTGGCCGGAATCTCCGACATCATGATCGTGGTCAAGGGCATGAACGTCATACCCGCTCCGATTCCGAACAGTAGATAGGCGCCGAAGATGCCTGGGAAGTACGCGGCGTTTTGATCGGTGGTCGCCATCAGCAGCAGCGCCACCGTGATGGTTGCCAGACCAGGAATGAGCAGGGCCCGGGGGCCGAAGCTGCGCATCAACCTGGCCGAGATCCCGAGGGACAGAACACCAAGCGTGAGCGTCGAAGGCAGGAAGGCCAGGCCGGTATTGAAGGCGCCGTACCCCTTGACGTGTTGCAGGTAGAGCGCACCGAGGAAGAACGTCGTGAACATTCCGGTGGCCACCAGGCCGCGCGCCGCGCTCGCCCCGGTCAGGCTGCGCAGGCGCAGGATCCGGAGCGGCAGGATTGGGTTCTCGATACGAGCCTCGAATACGAAGAAGGTGGCGAGAAGGATTGCGGAAGCTGCGCCAAACCCGAGGGTGTGGGCCGAGGTCCAACCCATCTCGGCGGCGGTGACGATCGCGTAGATGCCGGCCACCGTAGAGGCGCTCACGAGAAGAGAGCCCACGACGTCCACGCCCCGCCTCAAGCCGAGGCCCGCGTGCTCTTCGATCAGCCACCAGCCAAGCAGCATCGTGCCCACGCCGATCGGAAGATTGATGAAGAAGATCCAGTGCCAGTTGATCAGCTGCGTGAGCGTTCCGCCCGCGAGCAGCCCCAGGGATCCGCCGCCGGCGATCACGAACATGAAGATGCTCATGGCCTGGGCCCGCTCCGCAGGCTTGGGGAAGCCGGTGACGATGAGCGCGAGGATGACCCCGGCGGACATCGCGCCTCCAACGCCCTGCAGCAGGCGTGCCGCGATGAGGGTCGTGGAGTCGAAAGCCAGGCCGTCGAGTCCCGACGCGACGGTGAAGACCACGACGCCGGCGAGGAAGACCGTCTTGCGCCCGACCAGGTCGCCCGCCCGGCCGGCGAGCAACAGCAGGCTGCCATAGGCGATCAGGTAGCCGTTGACCACCCACGTGAGGTTGGCCTGGCTGAAGTGAAGGTCACGCTGGATCGCAGGGAGCGCGACGTTCACGATCGTCGAGTCCAGCACGATCATCAGCTGGCCGAAGCAGATGACGACCAGGGCGAGCCAGCGCCGGTCGCCGAACCGGGTTCCGAGATTTGAGATATTCATAAAGCCTCCTTGGACGAACCAACATACGGGATGATCACTATAACAGGATCATTATCATCCTTATTGCATGAAGATCTGGAAGATGGTAATGGTTCTCATCTAGTGGTAGGATCAAAGATGGCCAAGATGGAGAGCGGTTCCGGTTCGGATGTGGGGCTGATCGCCCTGCTCATGCAGATCAACAAAGCGCTTCACCGGCGTACCTCGGAGGAACTCCTGGGCATGCGCCTCAAGCTCTTCCTGGCGCTGGGCTACGTGCGCGATCGGGGCGCTGTGTCCCAGCAGGAGCTGGAAACCGGCCTCCTGATGGACGCGAACAGTGTCGTCCTCCTCCTGAATGAGGCTGAGACGGCCGGGTTCTCAGTGCGCAGGCGCGACCCGGCCGATCGCCGCCGTCACATGGTCGAGCTCACCGACGCCGGGAAGCAGGCGGTCGAGCGGGCTGAAAGGGCGCGCGAGGGGATCGAGGACGAGGTGCTGGCGGACCTGGGCGCGGAGGAGCGGAAGGCGCTCAGAGAGCTTCTGAAGAGGGTCCTCGAGGGCCTGCTCAGAGTCCCGGTGGAGTCTCAGTCGCCGGCTTAGATACCAAATCTCCCCTCCCCCAGCAGGGGGCAATCAGTAACTCCATGCTCATCGCGGCTGTGCGCGCAGGGTCGGGGTGGGGGATGGTTCGCTGAACCACCGCAGCGTCCTCAGTCGTCGATCGCCGTGTAAGCCAGCGTGGGGAAGTCGAGGAAGATCCCGCTCGGCGTGGCGGATGCCTGACCGGTCTGCGTCATCAAGATGGTGATCATCTCTTCGTGGGGGTCGTTCTCCCACAAGGTGCCCATGCCGCCGCCCCAGCCATAGCTCCCCACCGACGAGTACTGGGTGCGACGCGTGGCGATGTAGAGGCAGAAGCCCCAGCCATGATCGGAAAAGAGCTCCGGACCGAACCCTGAGGTGGTCCTCTGCTCCGGTGTCAGCTGATCGGCCGTCATCAGCTCGACCGATGGCCTCGACAGGATCCGCGTCTTTCCATGCCGGCCGTGTTCCATCAGCATCCGGGCGAACGACAGGTAGTCGTCGGCCGTAGAAACGAGGCCGCCCGCGCCGCTGGGGAACACCGGTGGGCGGCTCCAATCGCCGCCTTCAGCCGGGTCATAGACCTCCAGGGCTCCGGTCTGCCAGTTGGGCATGTAGCTCGTGGCCAGCCGGTCGAGCGTCGCGGCCGGAACGCTGAACCCGGTGTCCTTCATGCCGAGAGGCCCGAAGATGCGCTCGCGGAGGAACACGTCGAACGGCTGGCCGGAGGCTCGGGCGATCAGCACGCCAAGGACTTCCGCCGGCAGGTTGTAAAGCCACCTGTCGCCCGGTTGAAACATGAGAGGGAGCGTGCCGACGCGTCTCATGAACTCGTCGGGTGCAGGATCGGCCGACGGGCGGGGCGCTCCCGGCCCCAGTCCGAGAGCGGCGACCGCGCCGTGGATCGGGATTTGCTCCATCGGGAACAGCTGGCCGAGACCCATCCGGAAGGTGAGCAGGTCGCGAACGGTGATCGGCCGGCTCGCCGGCACGGTCTCGTCGACCGGGCCATCGATTCGCTTCAGGACGTGGCGGTTGGCGAGCTCAGGAAGCAAGCGGTCCACCGGCTCGTCGAGTCGAAGCGTGCACTCCTCGACCAGGATCATCGTCGCGACCGCGGTGACCGGCTTGGTCATCGATGAGATGCGAAAGATCGTGTCGTGGCGCATCGGCGGACCGCCGATCGACATGCTGCCGAGCACATCGACGTGCCTCGTGCCCTGGCGGCTGACGAGCGCCACCAGTCCTGGCACCGCCCCGCTCTCGACGTGGCCGGCCAATACGTGATGCATGCGGCTCAGCCGCTCAGCCGAGAATCCGCCCGTGCTGACGATCTCTAGTTCAGCCGCTCCACGATCATCGAAATCCCTTCCACCCACAAAATCTTCGATTTCGCGGGGACCCCGGAGTCGTACTTGCGGGCACTAGTTCAGCCGCTCCACGATCATCGCCATTCCTTGGCCCCCGCCGACGCACATCGTCTCCAGCCCGTACGTCTTGTCCTTTTCGCGCAGGCCGTTGAGCAGAGTGCAGAGGATGCGCGCGCCGGTCATGCCGAACGGGTGGCCCAGCGCGATCGCGCCGCCATGGGGGTTGAGCTTGTCGCTGAACGGGTCGACCCCGATGCCGCGAGCCGATGGGATGACCTGTGCGGCGAAAGCCTCGTTGATCTCGACGATGTCGATGTCGTCGATCGTCATCCTGGCGCGCTTGAGCGCCTGCCTCGAAGCTTCGATCGGTCCGAGACCCATGAACTCCGGCTCGAGTGCCGTAAGACCTGTTGAGATCACCCGCGCGAGCGGTTTGAGGCCCAGCTCCTTGGCCTTTCGGGCGGACATCACAACGACCGCCGCTGCGCCGTCGTTCAGGGGACACGAGTTGCCGGCGGTCACGGTCCCGTCCTCGCGGAATGCGGGCTTGAGGGTTGCGAGCACCTCCACTGTGGTGCCGGGCCGCGGGCCGTCGTCCTTCGTGAACATCTGCCCGTTGGGCAGGGGCACCGGGATGATCTCCCGGTCGAAGAAGCCGTTGTCGCGCGCCTTCACGGCCGCGTCCTGGCTCTTGACGGCGTAGCGGTCCTGCTCTTCGCGGCTGATCTTCTCGCGCCGCGCGACGTTCTCCGCGGTCTGACCCATCGCGATGTACACGTCGGGATACTCGTCGGCGTTCCCCGGCACCAGCCTTGGGTTTTGCGTGTCCGGCGCGTCGGAGTATCCGCTGCCGTAGCGCGACACGCATTCGACTCCGACCGACAGGAACACGTCACCCTCGCCGGCCTCGATCGCGTGGGTCGCCATGCGAGTCGTCATGAGGGATGAGGAGCAGTAGCGGTTGACGGTGACTCCGGGTACGTCGAGGCGAGACAGGATCGAGACGACCCGACCGATGTTGTGGCCCTGCTCGCCACCGGGCAAGCCGCAGCCGCAGATAAGGTCCTCGATCTCGGAGCGGTCGAGCTCGGGAACCTTCTCGAGCACCTTGGTCACCACGTGCGAGGCCAGGTCGTCCGGCCGGACGTCGACGAGCGATCCCTTGCGCGCCCTGCCGATTGGAGAACGGCCCAGGGCCACGATCACCGCTTCGTTCATAGCCTGAAATATAGACCGGTACTAGATCTAGGCTCGGTCTCCGAAGAGGATGAACGCCCAGAAGCCCCCGTACAGGAGGCCGACCACGGCGAAAGCTTCCAGCGGGCGGGCGTGAGCCCAGGAGATCAACGCGATGATCCCAAACAGCGCCGGCAGCCACAGGGCTCCCGCCAGCTCGCGCCGGCCCAGAGTCTTGTGGCGTCTTGCCTCGAGGATCAGCTCTCGGGGAAGGCGCTCCTCAGCGTCGAGTGGAGCAAAGATCGCGTACATGCTCCGCCGGTCAAGGCTCCGAAGATCGCGCTCTAGTGTGACGTGCCGCTCCATCTGGCTCCGCATCCAGTTTGCATCGATCAGGACCTGATGAGCAGGGTTTCGCGGGTGAAGAGGCGGAGCGCCGCCGGGCTCACCTGGGCTTGGTCGTGCGGCTCTTCGCTGGTTTTGCCTTGGGCGCTGCGGGCGTGGCTTTGGCCGTTGCGGCGCGCCTGGCGGGCCTGGGTTTGGCCTCCACGTCGACCTCGGCCGCGGCGGCCGAGGCCGCCTCGTTCGCAGGCGCTTCTGACTCGGCCGGCGCTACGCCCATGGTGCTCGACAGCGTGCGGTGGCAGGTCTCGCATGTCAGCACGGTACGGACGAGCGTTCCCAGGTGGTGCTCCTCGCGGCGCAGGTTGCGCACCCGGTCGCAGAAGGAGCAGTAGCCGGTCTCGACGAAGACCTCGACGTGGCCCGGTCTTTTGTTCATGTGCTGTCTAAGGTAAACTTTCGCGAGATTCGGGTTCCCTCAAGTCCGGTCCCGCCGGGCGCATCGGTGAGGTCAGGAGTCCTTTAAGTCTGGTACAGAGATACCAGGAAGGAGGTTTTTTGATGGCCGTCGGGAGCCGCCTCCGGCACGTGATCGAGAGCCAGCAGTTCTCCAGGCCGCTGCTCGAAGACCTCTTCGCTCGGTCGGACGAGATCAAGCGCGGACCCCACCGCTTCATGGGCCGCCTCAACGGCCAGGTCATGGCCGCACTCTTCTACGAACCCTCCACAAGGACCAGGCTCTCGTTCGAGGCGGCGATGATGCGTCTCGGCGGGCAGACGATGGGTACCGACAACGCCCGGGAGTTCTCCTCGGCCGCCAAGGGCGAAACGCTCGAGGACACGATCCGCATCGTCAGCGGTTACGCCGACGTGATCGTGCTGCGGCACAACGAGGAGGGGGCGGCCAGACGGGCGGCCGCCGTCAGCTCGGTGCCGATCATCAACGCGGGCGATGGTCCCGGCCAGCATCCGACCCAGGCGCTGCTCGACATCTACACGATCAAGGACGAGCTGAACCGCGTCGACGGCATCAAGGTCGCCATGGTCGGCGACCTTGCGAACGGCCGGACCGTCCGCTCCCTGACCTACCTGCTGAGCAAGTTCAAAGACACCCAGCTCTGGTTCGTCGCGCCGCCCCTGGTGGGCATGCGCCCCGACCTGAAGGCGCACCTCGACGAGCACCACGTCCCCTGGATGGAGACCGAAGACCTGGACTCGGTGCTGCCCGAGGTCGACGTCGTCTACATGACTCGAATCCAGAAGGAGCGGTTCGCCGATCACGCCGCCTACGACGCGGTGAAAGGCGTATACCGGATCGACAACCGTTCGCTCGAGCTGATGCGCAAGTACGCGATCGTGATGCACCCGCTGCCGCGCGTGGACGAGATCGCGCCGGAGGTCGACGCAGACTCGCGCGCCGCCTACTTCCGCCAGGCGCGCAACGGGCTGCACGTCCGGATGGCGTTGCTCGACCGGTTGCTGGCATGAGCGTCACTCAAGGCCGACTCAAAGCCACCGTGATGGATGCCGACCAGATCCGCCGTTCGCTCTCACGCATCGCGCACGAGATCGTGGAGCGGAATCGCGGCACCGGCGACGTCGTGCTGATCGGCATCGTCAGCAAGGGAGACGTGCTGGCGCGGCGTCTTTCAGTGATCCTGACCGAGCTCGAACGCCGCATCGTCCCGGACGGCCGGCTCGACGTGGCCGAGCACCGCGACGACCGCCACCTGCGCCAGCCCTCCCATCGGGCCACCTCCGAGATGCCACCCATCGACGGCAAGGTAGTCGTCCTCGTCGACGACGTGATCCATCACGGCCGGACCGCGCGCGCGGCGATGGACGCGCTGATGGACTTCGGGCGCCCGCAGGCCATCCAGCTCGCGGTGCTCGTCGACCGCGGACACCGCGAACTGCCGATACGGCCGGACTACGTCGGCAAGAACGTCCCGACCTCGGACGCGGAGCGGATCGAAGTCCTCGTGGTCGAGGACGATGGCGTCGACCAGGCGGTGATCGTTGCCGGCTAGGAAGGATGTCGCCGCCCTCGTGCTCGAGGACGGCCGAGCCTTTGTCGGCGATGCCCTGGGCGCGGAGGTCGTCGGTGAGGGAGAGGTCGTCTTCAACACCGCGATGACCGGCTACCAGGAGGTGCTCACCGACCCGTCGTACGCGGGCCAGATGGTGTGCATGACGTACCCGCTGCAGGGCAACTACGGGGTGCGCGATGCGGATGCGGAGTCTGCGCGGCCCTGGGCTCGAGCGCTCATCGTGCGGTGGGCGTGTCCGGTCCCCAGCCACCACTCGAGCGAGGGCTCGCTCGACGAATACCTGAAGCGATGGAAGGTGCCCGCGATCACCGAGATCGACACCCGGGCGCTGACGCGCCACCTGCGCACGCATGGAGCGCTGCGCGCCGTCCTCACCCATGAGTCAAAGGCGCCCAACCAGGCTCGGCTGGCCGAGCTCGCCGCCGCCGCACGGCGCGTGACGCCACTGTCCGAGCAGGACCTGGTGGCGCAGGCGTCGCGGACCTCGACCGAGGAGTGGCTCGAGGCTCTGCCACCCGAGCTGCGACGCGGGCGGCACGCCGACGGCTCCGGGCTGACGATTGCGGTGGTCGATTACGGCGTCAAGAGCAACATCCTTCGCTCCCTTCGCGAACGCGGGTGTCGCGTCGTCGTGCTGCCGCACACAGCGACCTGGCGGGATGTCGATTCCACCGGAGCGGACGGCATGGTCCTGGCCAACGGGCCGGGCGACCCGGCGGTGCTCGACGGACCGGTGGAGCTGGCCCGCGAGGCCATCGGACGCATCCCGATCTTCGGCATCTGCCTCGGGCACCAGGTGCTGGGTCGAGCCGCCGGCGCGAGCACCTCTCGCCTGCCGTTCGGCCACCACGGGGCCAACCACCCCGTCAAAGACCTGGAGACGGGTCGGGTGCACATCACGAGCCAGAACCACGAGTTCCAGGTGGACGCGGCATCGCTGCCGGCCGGCGACTTCTTCGTCTCGCAGCGCAACTTGAACGACGGCTCGGTCGAAGGCCTCAGCCATCGCACCTTGCCCGTCTTCAGCGTCCAGTACCACCCCGAGGGCTGCCCTGGACCGCAGGACAACCAGCACCTCTACGACCGATTCGTGGAGATGGTCCGCGACCGCCGCCCGGTGCTGAGAGCCGTGGGCGGTGCGGCGCAGCCCGAGAAGCCTCGCAAGGTGCTGATCCTCGGCTCGGGGCCGATCGTGATCGGCCAGGCCGCCGAGTTCGACTACGCCGGGACCCAGGCCTGCAAGGCGCTGCGCGAAGAGGGCATCGCGACAGTCCTGGTGAATTCCAACCCGGCGACGATCATGACCGACGAGGAGGTCGCAGACCGCGTGTACCTCGAGCCGCTGACCGTCGAATCGGTCGAGCGGGTGATCGCGCGTGAGCGTCCCGACGCGTTGCTGCCAACCCTTGGCGGCCAGACGGCCTTGAACCTTGCGACGGAGCTTGCTGCCGCCGGTGTGCTGGACCGTTACCAGGTGAGGCTCCTCGGTGCAGGGATCGACACGATTCGCAAAGCGGAGGACCGGCAGGCGTTCAAGGACATGCTCGAGGGCATCGGGGAGCCGGTGCCCGTCTCGCGCGTGTGCGAGTCGCTGGAAGACGTCCGCGAGTTCGCCGCCGAGGTCGGTTTGCCGCTGGTCATCCGGCCCGCTTACACGCTGGGTGGGACCGGGGGTGGCTTCGTCACGAATGAGGCGGACCTGGAGCGGATCGCAAGCGGCGGCCTCGATGCTTCACCGATTCACCAGGTCCTCATCGAGCGCTCGCTGTGGGGATGGAAGGAGATCGAGTACGAGGTGATGCGGGACGCCGCCGACACCTGCATCACCGTCTGCAACATGGAGAACCTCGACCCGATGGGCGTGCACACGGGTGACTCGATCGTGGTCGCGCCGTCGCAGACGCTGTCCGACCGCGACCACCAGATGCTGCGTTCTTCTGCGCTCCGCATCATCCGCGCGCTCGGCATCGAGGGTGGGTGCAACGTTCAGTTCGCGCTGGATCCCAGGAGCTCGACCTACCACGTGATCGAGGTGAACCCTCGCGTCAGCCGCTCGTCTGCGCTCGCCTCCAAAGCGACCGGTTATCCGATCGCTCGCGTGGCGGCGAAGGTGGCGGTCGGCAGGCGCCTCGAGGAGATCCGCAACGAGGTTACCGGTCGCACCTTTGCAGCCTTCGAGCCGGCATTGGACTACTGCGTCGTCAAGATCCCGCGCTGGCCGTTCGACAAGTTCCCCGCCGGCGACCGGCGCCTCGGCACGCAGATGGCGTCCACAGGCGAGGTGATGGCGATCGAGCGGACTTTCGAGGCTGCGCTCGTCAAAGCGATGCGGTCGCTCGAGCAGAAGCCACCCGCGACCGCGGAGCTCGGCCCGGAGACCATCGATCAGCCCAATGACCGCCGGCTGTTCGCCTTGCTGCACGCGTTGAGGAATGGGGCGAGCGCGCAATCCCTCGCGGAACGGAGTGGAATCGACCGTTGGTTCATCGACCGGATGGCGAACCTCGTACATCTCGAGATGGAGGGCGACGCGCGTCAGCTGCGGCGCGCGGGATTCTCGGACACGATGATCGCGGCGCTTCGCGGCGACCAGGTGGAGAGCGCCTCGCCGACCTACAAGCTGGTCGACACCTGCGCGGCGGAGTTCGAGGCGGCGACCCCGTACTACTACTCCTGCTGGGAGGAGGAGAGCGAGAGCACGCCGGTTGACGGACCAAGCGCCCTCGTAATCGGCTCGGGCCCGATCCGCATCGGCCAGGGCATCGAGTTCGATTACTGCTCGGTCCACGCCGCCTGGTCGCTGCGCGGGGCCGGCGTGCGCGCGGTGCTCGTCAACTCCAATCCCGAGACCGTGTCGACGGACTTCGACACGTCAGACCGCCTCTACTTCGACCCACTGGACCTGGACGGCACGCTGCACGTCGCGCAAACCGAAGGAGTGAACGGCGCCCTCGTCCAGTTCGGCGGCCAGACCGCGATCAACCTCGCCGAGCCGCTCGACCAGCATGGGGTCGCGATCATGGGGTCCAGCGTCGAGGCGATCGACCTGGCCGAAGACCGGCGCGCTTTCGCCAAGGCGCTCGACGCGATCGGCATACCGCAACCGGTGGGCGGAACGACCACCACGGTCGAGGAAGCCGTGGCGATCGCGGAGCGCGCGGGCTACCCCGTGCTGGTGCGCCCTTCGTACGTGCTCGGCGGCCGCGCGATGGAGATCGTGCGCAACCGCGAGGAGCTGCGGCGATACATGTTCTGGGCCATCGGCGCCATGCCCCGGGGCACGGTGCTGGTCGACAAATACCTGCAGGGCACCGAGGTCGAGGTCGACGCGATCACGGACGGCGACACCGTGGTCATCCCGGGCGTCATGCAGCACGTCGAGCGCGCGGGCGTCCATTCGGGCGACTCGTACGCGGTCTACCCGGCCCAGAGCCTGGAAGCGGCCGAGCTCGACCACGTGGTCGATTACACGGTGAAGATCGCTCGGCACCTGCGCCTGCGCGGGATGGTCAACGTGCAGTACGTCGTGCACCGCGGTCGCGTGTACGTCCTCGAGGTGAACCCCCGCTCGTCGCGCACCGTGCCCTTCCTCTCCAAGGTGACCGGTGTGCCGATGGTCAAGCTCGCCACCCGCGTGATGCTCGGCGAAAAGCTGGCGGACATGGGTTGGTCGACCGGGCTCGTTCCCGCGCGTGACCTGGTCGCCGTCAAAGCGCCGGTCTTTTCGATGAACAAGCTGCCCGCGGTCGACTCCTACCTCGGCCCTGAGATGAAATCCACGGGCGAGGCAATCGGCATCGCCGGCACGTTGAACGAAGCCCTCCGGAAAGCTTTTGCAGCGTCGGGCATGCAGATCGAACGCGGCGGCTCGGCGCTCCTCACGATCGCCGATGTGGACAAGCCCGAGCTGTTTCCGATCGTCTCGCGGCTGGTCGAGATGGGCTGGTCCCTCGTGGCGACGGACGGCACGGCACGCGCGCTGCGGCAGGCCGGATTCTCACCGAGGGTCGTCGCGAAGATCGGGGAGCCGGGGCCGACGGTGGTCGACATCATCACGCAGGGCCAGGTCGACCTCGTCATCAACACGATGTCGAACATTTACGAGGAGCCGGGCGAGGTCGGTGGGCCAGTTTTCAAAGACGGCTTCGAGATCCGGCGCGCCGCCGTCGAACGCAGGATCCCCTGCCTGACCTCGCTCGACACCGCGACCGCGCTGCTCGAGTCCGCCGTAGCCCCCTCGCGCGACATGGAGGTGCGCACGATCGAAGAGTGGAGAGAAGGTGTTCCTGCTTGATGCCCGTATAACCGGCAAGCGCACGGTCGCTCGCGACATGTTCGTCATCACGATGAACGCACCCCAAATTGCCTCGTCGGTGCTCCCAGGTCAGTTCGTGAACATCGGCTGGTCACCGGGGCCGCTGCTGCGCCGGCCCTTTTCCGTCTATCGCGTCGACGGCGAGCGCATCGAGATCGTCTTGAAAGCGGTGGGAATCGGGACTGCTCAGCTACTCTCCATGGCTCAGGGCGACCATGTCAGCTGCCTCGGTCCGCTCGGGCATGGATTCGAGATCGGCGCCGGCCCCCGAACGGCAGTCCTGGTCAGCGGCGGGTTGGGAGTGGCGCCGATGAGACTGGCGGCCAGACGAGCCGCCTCCCTCGGGATCCGGGTGTCGTGGATTCACGGCGCCCGCACCTCGGAAGAGCTGTGTTCCGAGACCGACGGGGATGACGTCATCTGGGCCACGGACGATGGCTCGAAGGGTACGAGGGGAACGGCCGTGGCGGCGGCGCCGGACGCGGACCTCGTCCTGGCCTGCGGGCCGAACCGGATGCTCGCCGCGGTGGCTGCCCGCTGGCCCGAAGCGCAGGTCGCGGTCGAGACCTACATGGGCTGTGGCACCGGCGTGTGCCTGGGCTGCGCCGTCCCGCTGACGCGGGGCGGCTATGACCGCGCGTGCCAAGAGGGGCCGGTGTACCGGGCGGCCGTGGTCGACTGGGCGTCGCTCCCGTCGCATCTCTCATACGCGGTGACCGCGTGACGCAGATGTCGGTCGACATCGGCGTGCTGAGGCTGCGCGGTCCGGTGCTGGCGGCCTCGGGCACATTTGGTTATGGGACGGAGGTGCCGCTGCTCGAGCGCCGGGCGCTCGGAGGCATGGTCTCGAAAGGCATCTTCCTGCGGCCGCGCGCGGGCACGCCTCCCCCGCGTATCGCCGAAACCCCCAGCGGCATGCTCAACGCCATCGGGTTGCAGGGGCCGGGCGTCGAGGCGCTCATCCGCGACTACGCGCCGCAATGGGCGGAGTGGGATTTCCCTGTGTTCGTCAACATCAACGGAGAGTCCGCGGCGGAATATGGAGAGCTCGCCGCTCGACTGGACGGGGTGCCGGGAGTCGCGGGCCTCGAGATCAACGTCTCCTGCCCGAACGTCGAGCAGGGCGGTCTCTACTTCGGCAACGACCCGCGCGCAGCGTCGGCGGTGATCGAAGCGGTGCGCAAGCGGACCCGCCTGCCGGTCTGGGTGAAGCTCACCCCGATGGTCACCGACATCGGTGTCATCGCGCGCGCGGTCGAGGCGGCGGGCGCCGACGCGCTGTGCGCGATCAACACCTTCGTGGGCATGTCGATCGACATCGACGCTTACAAACCTCGGCTGAGCTTCCGGACCGGCGGCCTCTCCGGCCCGGCCATCCGTCCGCTCGCGGTCCACCTGGCGCACCAGGCGGCGCGCGCGGTGCGCATCCCGGTCATCGGCATCGGCGGAATTTCGCGTGCGGAGGATGCGCTCGAGTTCCTGGTCGCCGGGTGCACAGCGGTGCAGGTCGGCACCGCCACCTTCATCAACCCGAGCGCGATCACCGACGTGCACGACGGCATCGCGGCATTCCTAGCAGCCAAGGGCTTCAGCTCGCCGGCCGACCTTCCGCGCTTCCTGCCCCGGGACTGAAACTCGGAGGCACCGCAAAGACTTCGGGTCGCAGGATCCGGATGCCGAGCACGACCGCGCCGGCCACGATGGCACCCGTCGCCATGGCCCAGGGAGGTCCGAACAGGGTCGCGAGCAGGCCGGCCTGCGTGCTGCCCAGCGGACCCACGCCAATGAGGGCCTGGGCATAGAGCGACATCACCCGCCCGCGCAGGTGATCGGGCGTAAGGGTCTGGATCCTGTTGTTGGCGGTGGCGAGGAATGAGATCTGGCAGTAACCCGCGACAAAGAGAGTTGCCAATGAAAGTACGAAGACTCGCGAGAGCGAGAACTCGATCAGCGCTACAACCCAGATCATCGCCATCCAGAACTGACGTCTCGGATCGGCGCCCAGCGTTGGTGAGAATGCGAGCGTGAGCGCACCGCCAAGCGCGCCCAATCCCATCGACGCCAGCAGAAAGCCGAACCCGTGCGCGCCCACGTGCAGCACCTGTTCGGCAAACAAAGGGATCAGCGTCAGTCGGTTCATCGCGAACAACGAGAAGACCGCCACCGCGATGAGCAGCATCCCGACAGCCGGCTCACGTCGCGCGTAAGCGGCTCCCTCGACGACCCGCTTGAGAAGCGGCTGCTCGTGATGCGGGCCTGCCGCGAGTGGCAGGTCACGCATCAAAAGCAGGGCGACGACCGCGGCGAGGTAGCTGACCGAGTTCGCCAGAAAGCAGATGGGCACGCCCACCGCGGCGATGACCAGGCCGGCGACCGCGGGTCCGATCACGGCCGATGCGTTGAAGACCGACGAATTGAGCGCGATCGCGTTCATCAGGTCCTTCCGGCCGACCATCTCGATGACGAACGACTGACGGGACGGGACGTCGAACATGTTGATGGCGCCGGTGGCGAACGCCGCGACGATCACCATCCAGTACTGGGCGTGTCCCGCCGCGCTGACTGCGAATAGGGCGAACGAGGGGACCGTGAAAAGGGATTGAGTGACCAGCAGGATGTTTCGCTTGCGATACCTGTCCGCGACCAGGCCCCCGAAAGGTCCGCCCAGCAGGACCGGCGTGAACTGCGCGGCCAGCACGAGTCCCACGAGGAGGCCGCTGTGGGTCAGCTCGAGTGCCAGCCACGGCATGGCCACGCTCTGCATCCACGTCCCGGCCGTTGAGATGATCTGGCCGGTCAGATAGAGACGGTAGTTCCTGTGTCGCAGGGCGCCGAGCATGCGTGGGGGACCGACTTCTGGCACTCGTGGGATCATCGCAGGGTGAGCAAGATTCACGAGGCGATCGACATCAAGGCGCCCGCATTGCGCGTGTGGGCGGTGGTCCAGGAGGACGTGGAGCACGCGCCCAAATGGTCGTCGTATCTCGCGAAGGCCGAGAAGCTCGACGACGGCCCGCCCGGCAAGGGCACCCGATACCGCTACCAGCTCGACCTCCCGGGCGGGTTCAAGGAAAAGATCGAGGTGGAGCAGACCATGTACCAGAAGCCGAAGCGGTGCGCCGGCAAGTTCATCCGCGGGCCGCTGAAGGGCACGTGGGCGTACACCTACACCGAGAGGAAAGACGGCACGACCCACGTCCTTTACGAGATGGACTACGAGCTGGGCGGCCTGCTTCGCTTCGCGGGTGGTCTGCTGAACAGCCAGTACGCCGGCGGGATCAGCAAGACGATGGCGGCGCTGAAGAAATACATCGAATCGGGCAAGGGACCGAAGGCCAGGCCGTAGGGTTACTCGGGTTACTCGAGCTCGGCTTCCGCCTCGATCTCCACCTTCCAGCGTTCGTCCAGCAGGCCTTTGACCACGACCATCGTGGCTGCCGGGGCGGCCGCTCCGAATGCCTCGCCGTGTGCCTTGCCAACGGCTTGCGCGAAGGCGGCGTCCGTCAGGTACATGCGAGTCCTGACGACGTGGTCAGGCGACGCGCCCGCCTCGCGAAGCGCGGCTTCGATGATCTCAAAGCACCGTTTGGCCTGGCTGTAGGGATCCGGGTCGACCGTTCCGTCAGGCCAGATCGGCGCTGTGCCCGAGACCAGGACCCGGCTCCCGACCTGAACGGCGCGACTGAACCCGATCGTCTTTTCGAACGGCGATCCGGACCGGACGCGCCGCCGGCCGTCAGTGGTCAGGGTCGTTTGAAAGGCAGGAGCTCGAGCTGCTCGAAGCGATCCTGGACCGCGATGCGCAGCTCGTTGGACAGCGCTCTCAAGCGCTCACGCGAGTTGTCTTCGATGGTCAGGGCTTTCAGCTTTCGAAGCGCTGTTTGCATGGCGTAGAGTCCAGCTGGCTCGTTGCTCGTCATTCTCGCCGCGGCGCCGCGCAGCTCGCGCGAGAGGTCTTCCTGGCCGTGGGTGCGCAGCCAGTTCGACAGCCGCGCAGCCCCCACGAGCACGCGTTGGGTCTTCGAATTCAAGCCTGGCGCCACGGCTTCGTGCGGCGCTTTCTGGAACACGGACGGGACGGTCGTCGGCCGGCGCAGCGAGCGGATGCGCCGGATCGTTACTTTCAGGTTTGGGCCCATCATGACCAGGATGCCGGCCACCACGAGCAGGCCGACGACAAACCCCACGAGGAGCTCCAGCAGCATTTTCCCTAGGGTACGCTTGAACAGCGCCGCAGTTGTCATTCGATCGGGAGTTGCGCGCGAACTCACAGCGAAGCCCAGGGTTTCGCGCCGCATACGGAGGTAGGGATACGAGCAAAACCGCACCGGTCGCCGTAATCACCGGAGCCTCTTCAGGAATAGGCGCCGCCACAGCGGTCGCGCTCGGACGAAAGGGGTTTCAGATCGTCGTCGGGGCGCGGCGAGTGGATCGGCTCAGGCGAGTGGCCGGCGAGGAAGGCGTCGCGATGGCGCTGGATGTGACGGACAAGCAAAGCATCGTGGCGTTCGTGCGCGAGGTCTCGAAGAAATTCGGCCGGATCGACGTCCTGGTCAACAACGCGGGCGGCGCGCTCGGACTGGCGCCGATCGATAAGTCCGACGACGACGATTGGATAGGGATGTGGCAGGTCAACGTGCTCGGCCTCATGTGGATGACCCGCGCGTGCCTTCCTCTGCTCCGCAAGGCCAAGCACGGCCACGTCGTCAATATCGGATCGATCGCAGGTTTCGAGACCTACAAGGGTGGTGCCGGCTACACCGCGGCCAAGCACGCGGTGCGTGCGATCACCCGGACATTGCGGCTCGAGCTGAATGGGGAGCCGATCCGTGTCACGGAGATCGACCCTGGCCTCGTCGAGACCGAATTCAGCGTCGTGCGCTTCCACGGCGATCGCAAGGCGGCCAAGGCCGTCTATGACGGCCTGAAACCGCTGTCAGCCGAGGACATCGCCGACTGCGTCGTCTTCGCGGTCACGCGACCGCCACATGTTGATATCGACGAGATCGTGGTGCGTCCCGTTGCTCAAGCGACCGCCTGGATGTTGACCCGCAAGACCAAGACCTGAAGCTCGGAGCGACGGCCGGATCTGCGTCGCGTGTAGGCCTGGCTCCGCCAGTCCGTCTAACCAGCATCCCTGAACGCTTCCCCGCGAGATCAGTAGTAGCTATTCAGAAATCCCATCCCCGGGAAGCAGAGCAGGCACTTTGGCGAAGCCAAACTGCCGATGAGAGGAAACCCGCGGTTTCCTCTCATATCTCATTCGTAGTAGTTGTTCTGGAACTCGATCCAGCCTGAGTAGGGACACCCGCTCGAGGTCTCTGCATGCGTGCAGTGCACCCCGACTCTGGGTCCGGGGTCGATGTAGAGCTGTCCGTGGATCACGAGCGCGTCTCCGGCGTGAGCCGGCACCGAGGCGGCGAGGGTGGTGTTGTGGTCGATCTCGAGGATGTCGCCGGCGGGGTCTTTGACCTGGAATCGCTCGTGGCCGCCTGACTCGACAGGATCGCTTAGCAGCGTCGCGTCGAACGTCACCTCGGCTCCGCTCGAGCTGTTCACGATGTCCTGGTGAAGACCCTGGTCATCAGGCATCTCGCGCCCGCCGCACGCCAGCAAAGCCAGCGGAATCGTCAGCGCAAAGCAGAGCCTTTTCACGTGCCAAACACCTGGTCGAGCGCGATACGGCCCTCGTACAGAGCCTTGCCGAGGATGACCGACTGCGCACCGGCCGCCCCCACCTTCGCGATGTCGTCCAGCGATGAAATGCCACCTGAGTACTGGAGTGGAAGACCGGTCATCGAGCGGGCCTTCGTCAGCGTGACGAGATCCGGCCCCGAGAGCGTGCCGTCCCGATCGATGCAGGTCAGGATCACGCCGGCCAGCGGAAGCCGATCCCAACGCGAGAGCAGGGCGCCCATCATGACCGGCTCGGTCTCGGTCCAGCCGCTCACGGCAGCCTTCTCATCGCGCACGTCGAGCGCCGTCAGGATGCGCGCCGGATGGCGGCGAGCGCACCTTTCGAGCAGGCGCGGGTCACGCACCGCCGCGGTGCCCATGACCACCGCGTGGGCGCCGGCGGCAAGCCACGCGTCCACTGCTTCGGCGGTGCGGATGCCTCCGGCGACCTGGACCTCGAGGTCATGCCTGCGCACGATCGACTCGATCACGGTCGTGTTCTCGCCGGTGCCACGCGCGGCATCCAGGTCGACCACATGCAGGTGCCCGGCTCTCGCCACGACGAACTCGTCGACCACCTCGTGGGGATGGTCCGAGTACACGGTCGGTTGGCCGTAGTCGCCCTTGATCAGGCGCACGCAGCGCCCGCCGAAGAGATCGATCGCGGGAATGACCACCACAGTACCTAACCCCGTAGCGTGGCATGGGCGGCCGGGTTCAGCCCGGCCGCGACTTTGTCCCTCCCGGGGAAAGTGAGCAGGCACTTTGGCGAAGCCAAACTGCCGATGAGCGAAAACCGCCGAGGTTGTCGCTCATATCCCTAGCGGTAGTTGGTGAACTGCAGGGGAACCGGGATGTCTTCTGCCTCGCGCAGCGCCTTGATCACGAGCTGGAGCGTGTCCTTGTCCTTGCCCACGACGCGCAGCTGGTCGCCCTGGATCCGCACCTGGACCTTCGGCGTCACGTTCTGGATTCGCTTGCGAAGGTCGCGCGCGATGTCGTCGGTGATCCCGGCATTCAGCAGAATCTCGATCTGGCCGCGACCCTTGCCGACCGTTTTCGGATCGCTTGCCTTGAAGAGCTTGGGTGAAAGTTGTCTCCTGGCGCCCTTCTCGCGCAGGACCTGGAGCGCCGCCTTCGCCCTTTCCTCGCTCGCCGACTCGATCAGGATCTTGCTCTCCTGATGGTCGTAGATCGTCGCCGTGTCCTTGAAGTCGTAGCGCGTTCCGACCTCGCGGCGCGCTTGGTCCAGCGCGTTGGTCAGCTCGGCCGCGTCGAACTCCGAGACGACGTCGAAGGAGAACTCAGCCACTGCTCGAGTGAAAGATCGCGTTCAGCCCGATCACGACCGCCGCGATGGCCAGCCCGACCACTGCCACGGAAGACAGCGCGAGGAGCGCACCAATGCCCGCGGTGCCTTCGTCGAGGCCCTCGACCGGGGGCTTGTCGTACGGGTCCGGCCCATAGTCGAGGTCGGAGACGCCGGCCTCGCGCGCCCGCGCGACAAGCTCGTCCAGCACCGGCTTGCCCCCGGGGGGAAGGGGTCTTTCGCTGAGGTTGGCCACCGCCTCCTTCAGGTTGTCCCGGGTCTTGCCGAGCTCGGCGAGGACCAGGTCGAACGTCTGCATGGCAGCCGGTGTCGGATGCTCGCGGCGGAGGTCGGCGATGATGCCGTACACAGTCACAGTCCGGATTCATAACAGAAGCCGGGCGCGCTGTGCAGCCGCCGTACACTTATTTCAATGAGTGTGGGTGCCAGAAAGGCCGCGTCAGGGAAACCCGCGCCTCATCCCAACACGTGGGTCTTTCACGAGGGCGAGTTCGCTCGCTACCACGACTTCAAGCTCGGACTGATGACGCACGCGCTTCACTACGGCACCGGTGTCTTCGAAGGCATTCGGGCCTACTGGAACGCAAAGCAGGAGCAGCTCTTCCTGCTCGAGGCGGCCCAGCACTATGAACGCATGCGCCGCTCGGCCGGCGTCATGCGCATGACGCTGCCGCACTCGACCGAAGAGCTGGTCAATTTCACGCTCGACCTTCTGCGCCGCAACCAGTTCAAGTCGGACGTCTACGTGCGTCCTCTTCTATATACCTCGAGCGAGGAGATCGGAGTTCGGCTTCACAACCTGGAGCACGACTTCTTCATCTACGCCATCCCGTTCGGCAACTATGTCGAAGTCGAGTCGGGCATCCGCTGCATGGTGAGCACCTGGCGCCGCGTGCCGGATCAATCGCTGCCGGCGCGAGCGAAGATCACCGGCTCGTACGCCCAGTCGGCGCTCGCCAAATCCGAAGCTGTCGAGTCGGGGTTTGACGAGGCGATCGTGCTGACGGTCGATGGGCACGTCTCGGAGGGCTCGGCCGAGAACCTGTTCATGTTCAAAGACGGGACGTTCTTCACCCCACCGGTCACCGATGACATCCTCGAAGGCGTCACGCGCACGCTGATGATCAAGCTCATCAAAGACGAGCTTGGACTTCCGGTTGTGGAGCGGAGCATCGACCGCACCGAGCTCTATACGTGCGAGGAGCTGCTGCTGTGCGGCACCGGGGCACAGATCTCGCCGGTCGTCGAGGTGGACCGCCGCCAGGTCGGAAACGGCAAAGTCGGCGAGTTCACTCAGGAGCTCCAGAACATCTACTTCGGCGCCGTCCGGGGCGAGTCGAAGAAGTACAAAGACTGGACGATTCCGGTCTATTGAGATCGCGGCGGCCATGAGGGTCGTCGTCGCCCCCAACGCGTTCAAAGGTTCGCTCACCGCGTCGCAGGCCGCGGCGGCGATGGCGCTCGGCGTGCGAGACGTGTTTCCAGAAGCCGACGTCGTCGAGGTTCCCGTGGCGGACGGTGGCGACGGAACCGTCGAGGCGCTGGTTTCTGCCCATCCAGCGGCGTCGTGGCGATCCGTGGAGGTGGAAGGTCCGCTGGGAGACCCGGTGACGGCCGCGTACGGCCGGTTCGGCGCGGGTGCCTGGCTGGAGCTCGCGTCATCGAGCGGACTGACGCTCATTGCGGCCTCTCGGCTGAACCCAAGGAAAACGTCCACCTATGGTTTTGGCCAGCTGCTGAAGGCCGCCCGCGGGCCCGGCGTGGTGCATTTCATCGTTGGCGTCGGCGGCTCGGCGACCAATGACGGCGGCGCGGGCATGGCTCAGGCATTGGGCTATCGCCTGTTGGACTCTGCTGGGCACGACCTGCCGCGCGGCGGGGCGGCTCTCGCTCGCCTCGAGCGGATTGACCCGTCCGGATTCGAGCCATGGTCGCGGCCCATGCGAGTCCTCGTGGCTTGCGATGTGACGAATCCGCTCACCGGTCCACAGGGCGCGAGCGCGGTCTACGGGCCGCAAAAGGGGGCCGACGAGGCGGCGGTGTGGGAGCTGGATGCCGCGCTCGCACACTTTGCCGCGGTGATCGAGAGGGAGCTCGGCAAGCGGGTTGGGGACGTGCCCGGTGCGGGCGCGGCCGGAGGCGCCGGTGCCGGGCTCATGGCATTTCTCGACGCCAGCCTCGTCCCGGGCGCCCCCCTCATCGTCACCACCAGCGGATTCGATGAAAAGCTCCCGGGTGCCGACCTCGTGATCACCGGTGAGGGCCGGGTGGACTCGCAGACGGCCTACGGAAAGGCGCCCGGCGAGGTGGCAAAACGGGCCAAAGCGGCTAGAATCCCGGTTCTCTTGATAGCCGGGACCAGAGCGCCCGGCTGGGACGTGTTGAGCGATCTGGGCGTCACCGCGGTGGTGACGCTCGACCAAGAAGGTGACAATCTGCAGCAGCTCATGGGAGACGCCGGCGAAATGCTGAGGCGCGCCACCGCGCGGGCGTGCAGGGAACGCGCTTGGGAATAGACGAAAGGGAACCGCCGCCGACGACGGAGGGCCTCGAGCCGTCGGACGTCGAGCTGGTCAAGGCTTATCGCGCCGGTGACATCCACGCGTTCGAGGAGCTGCACCGACGCTACGTCGCGTCCATCTACCGGCTGGTCAGGCGCAAGCTCGGAGATGCGCTGCTGGCAGAGGACATCGCGCAGGAGACCTTCATGAAGG
Organism: Candidatus Dormibacteraceae bacterium; assembly: GCA_050734495.1. GTDB lineage: Bacteria > Chloroflexota > Dormibacteria > Dormibacterales > Dormibacteraceae > Palsa-870. The sequence goes on along the minus strand of JBOHUQ010000067.1, from coordinate 40,526 downwards.
CGCTCCGCATGATGGACCGCGTCGACGACTCGTTCAACTTCGGCGGGTGGGTTCACACGGTCGCACGCAACCTCTGCTTCGACGAGCTGCGACGCCGCCAGCGCGATCTTCGGGCCGACGACGCCGTCGAGGCTGACGAAGGCGAGCTGCTCGCCAACCTGCCGTCGACGAGCAAAGGCTTCGACCCCGTCCTGGTCCAGGAGTCCAACGAGATGCGCCGCCAGGTATGGACCGTCGCCCAGCGGTTGCCCGAGAAATACCGCCTGGTCCTGACGCTTCGCGAGCTTCAGGACCTGAGCTATCGCCAGATCGCGCACACGCTCAAGATGTCGGAGAGCGCGGTCGAGACGCTGCTCTACCGCGCCCGCCTGCGATTCAAAGAGGAGTACATCGCCGCCGAGGGCGAGGGTGAGCTCAGCCACGCGGAGGCTGTTCCGCTCCTGGCCCCATACCTGGCCGGCAAGCTCCGCCGGAACCGGGCCGAAGCCGTTCGCAAGCACATCGCGGTCTGCATGAAGTGCGCCCGTCGAATCGGACGGCGCCGAGCCAAAGGCTCACACGAACTCAAGGCCGGGCCTCCGAGCTCGTTGGGCTAGCGCAGGAGAGTGGAGATATGAGGGTTAGTACAGTAGGTGCTGAATGGCTAAGGTAGTCGTCCGCTTCTTCGACGACGAAACCCTGGAGGGCGTGGCTCGCGATCTCGACTTCGACGAGCCTGACTTCCTGGTGGAGGTCGACGACGCCGGAGGTCTCGAGAACAACGAGACCGCCTGGATCCCGCTCACCGCGGTGAAGTGGGTCGAGCTTCCGCGCGACCAGGAGCTCGCTTCCGAGACGCCGACTCGCAAGGTCGCCATCCGCTTCCTCGACGGAGAGGTGCTGCGCGGTCACCTCGACGGGTCGCTGGAGCGTCATCGCTACGGCGTGGTCCTGCACCTGCACGCCGAGCAGGCCGACAGCCCCATTCGCAAGCTCGGGATCCCGTTCTCGGCCGTGAAGGCACTGTTCTTCATCCGCGAGTTCGACGCGCGAGGCGAGGAAGCCGGGACCGCCTCCGACGCCTACCTGGCGCGGCGCACCATGGCTCCGCTGCTGGACGTGCTCGAGGAGATGGACATGCTCACCCGCCTGCATCGGGACGGCTTGCTGACCGACGGCGAGTACGCTTCGAAGCGAACGCTCGTATTGGAGCGGCTCTAGAACGACCCCGGCGTAGAATTCCGTTCGTGGCCGAACGCAATGGCTCGCGTAATGGAAAAACCCCCGTGAAAGGATCTTTCAAGGTCAAAGCGGGGCTTGCCCAGATGCTCAAGGGCGGCGTGATCATGGACGTCGTCACGCCCGAGCACGCCCGCATCGCGCAGGAGGCAGGCGCTTGCGCCGTGATGGCCCTGGAGCGGGTTCCCGCCGACATTCGCAAGGAAGGCGGCGTCGCGCGCATGTCCGACCCGGACCTGATCCGGTCGATCATGAAAGCTGTGACCATCCCGGTCATGGCGAAGTGCCGGATCGGGCATTTCGTCGAAGCGCAGGTCCTCCAGGCGCTGGGCATCGACTACATCGACGAGTCCGAGGTCCTGACGCCCGCCGACGAGGAGAACCACATCGACAAGCACCCGTTCAAGGTGCCCTTCGTGTGCGGATGCAGAGACCTCGGTGAGGCGACCCGCAGGATCGCCGAAGGCGCGGCCATGATCCGGACCAAGGGCGAGGCCGGTACCGGGAACGTCGTCGAGGCCGTTCGCCACGCGCGCGCCGTCAACGCGGGCATTCGCAAACTCCAGGGCCTCAATCACGCGGAGCTCGTCCACGAAGCCAAGCTGATCGGCGCCCCGGTCGACGTGCTCGCAGAGTGCCAGCGCCTCGGCCGTTTGCCCGTTGTCAACTTCGCGGCCGGCGGGATCGCGACGCCCGCGGATGCGGCGCTGATGATGCAGCTCGGAGTGGACGGGGTCTTCGTCGGGTCCGGCATCTTCAAGTCCGAGGACCCCTTGAAGCGTGCCAAAGCGATCGTTGCGGCCACCACATACTTCGACAACCCGGAGCGCCTGGCCGAGGTGTCCGCGGGACTGGGGAAGGCGATGGACGGTCTCGAGATCCCCGCGATCCCCAAGGAAGAGCTGCTCGCTGCCCGAGGCTGGTAGGTCCGCGACCGCTTCCAAGAAGACCGACCACCCTCTCATCGGGGTTCTCGCGATGCAGGGGGCGTTTGCGGAGCATGTGCGATCGCTCGCGAAGGCCGGCGCGCGCACGCGAATGGTCCGCACGCGTGAAGACCTGGAAGGGCTCGACGGCATCGTGCTTCCAGGCGGCGAGAGCACGACCATGACGATGTTGATGGAGCGGACCGGTTTGCTCGAGCCCCTGCGCGAGACGATCCGGGGCGGCCTCGCCACGTTCGCCACGTGCGCCGGGACGATCGTGCTCGCGCGCGAGGTCGTGGACGGCATGGCCGGCCAGCAAGGCCTGGGACTGCTCGATATCGCCATCCGGCGCAACGGCTACGGACGGCAGGTGGACAGTTTCGAGACCGGGCTGGACGTTACCGGTTTGAATGGCAAATCCTTTCCAGGCGTGTTCATCCGGTCGCCGCTCATCGAATCGACGGGATCCGCCGAGGTGATCGCCAGTCTCGACGGGCACGCGGTGGCGGTCCGGCAGGGCCGCATCGTCGCGCTGTGCTTCCACCCGGAGCTGACCGGAGACCTCCGGCTGCATCGCGACTTCGTCAAGCTGGCGGCATCGTGAAGATCCGGGCCGCGGGTCTGCTCGACCTCGCCCGGATCGAGGAGATGCACCGCTCGGCGGACATCCGGATGAGCGAAGCCGCGCCGCCGGCCGCCCGGCTGTGGTCGCTGCTCAGCTCGACGCTTTCAGCGTTGCTGCCGCTGTCACAGGAAACGCTGATCTACGTCGCCGAGGAAAACGGCAAGGTGATCGGCTTCATCCAGGCTTCGGGCCAGCCGCTCGGGCTCGACCTGCGGCGGGCGAACGTACTTCAGGTCCTGAATCTCCAGGTGGCCGGGGAAACCGATTTCGAAGAGGTGGCGACGGCGCTCGTCGAGCACCTCTCCAACCAGGCGCTCGAGCGAGGTGCGCTGAGGCTCTTCGTCCGCCTGCCGGAGCGCGACCCGCTGCTCCCGGCCTTTCGGCTCCGTGGCTTCCGCCAGTACGCCACCGAGGTCGTGGTCTACGCCGACAGGCCCGTGATGCGCTCGGAGCAGTTTCCAGACGGAGTTCGCGCGGTCAGGCGCGGCGACAGCCGCATGCTGTACCAGCTCTACCGCAAGGTGACGCCCCAGGGGGTGTCGCAGCTGGAAGCCCCGACCTACAGGGAGTGGAGGGCGCTGCACGGCGGCGAATGGACCGGCAGGCTCGCCGCCCGAGGGTCGGACAAGCATGAGTTCGTGGTCGACCGCGTCGAGGTGGTCGGGTGGGTCAAGGCCGAGCGAGGCAGCGGCGCGCGACCCGACACCTTGAATTTCATGGTCCTTCCCGAGGGTCCGTTACCGGGCGAGCTCGCGGACTTCGGCCTCTCGCTGCTGGGTGACTCCGAAGCGCCGACCTGGTCCAGCCTGCGCCACTATGATGCCCACATGATCGACGCCCTCCGCGGGCGTGGATTCAGCGTACTTTTGACGCAGTTGTTGTTGGTCAAAGAGCTTGCGGTCCGCGTACCGGTGCGCGAGAAGGGACTGGTGCCTTCGTTCGGATGAGCTCAGAAGCTCGCATCGCCCGCCAGGTAGCCACGCGCGCCGGCGACCCGAAGTGGGACGAGGAAATCGAGTTGCTTGCCCGGGCGCTGCCGCCCGACATCGCGCAGGCGCTGCACGAGCGCACCGACCCCCGCGAGCTGCTCGAGATCGTGCTGGACCTCGGCCGCGAGCCGGAAGCGCGGGTGCCAGGCCGCGAGGTCCTGCTCGCCGACCACCCGGTGTCCGCCTCCGACCTCGAACATGTGGCCAACAACGTCGGACAGTTCGGCGACGACAACCGCGCCGGCATCGAGCGTACGCTGCATCGCGTCTCGGCGATCCGCAACCGATCGGGTCGCATCACCGGCCTGACGATGCGTGTCGGCCGAGCGGTCACCGGCACAGGCGAGATCATTCGCGACATCGTCGTCAGCGGCCAGAGCATCCTGCTGCTCGGCCGGCCGGGCATCGGCAAGACGACGATGCTGCGCGAGTGCGCGAGACTGCTGGCCGACGAGCTGCGCAAGCGCGTGGTCATCGTCGACACGTCGAACGAGATCGGCGGCGATGGCGACATCCCGCATCCGGGCATCGGTCGTGCCCGGCGCATGCAGGTCAAGACGCCATTGCTGCAGCATTCCGTGATGATCGAGGCGGTTGAGAACCACATGCCCGAGGTCATCGTCATCGATGAGATCGGCACCGAGCTCGAGGCGGCCGCGGCACGCACCATCGCCGAGCGTGGAGTGCAGCTCATCGCCACCGCCCATGGCCAGACGCTCGAGAACCTCCTCGTCAACCCGACCCTCAACGACCTGCTCGGCGGCATCCAGAGCGTGACGCTTTCGGACGAAGAAGCTCGCAGGAGAGGAACCCAGAAGTCCGTCCTCGAGCGCAAGGCGCCGCCTACGTTCGATGTGCTGGTCGAGATCCAGGATCGCGACCGCGTCGCCATCCACATGCCCCTCGCGGACATTGTCGACACCGCCCTGCGGGGACCGTTGCTCACGCCCAAGATCCGCATGCGAACGCGAGAGGGAAGGGTCATCTCCAACGTCGACTCGCCGGTCGTCGTGACTCCCGACCCGCCGGCGCCGGCGCCCGCAGCGAGCAAGCCTCTCGGCATCTTTCCGTACGGCGTGAGCCGCCATCACGTCGAGCAGACGATCAAAGAGCTGGAGCTTCCGGTCCGGATACTGGGCAACCTGGACGGAGCCGGCGCGGTGCTGACGTTGAAGAACCACTATCGCCGCCGGCCCGACAGCCTGCGCCAGGCTGAGAGCCGCGGCCTGCCGATTCACATCCTCAAGAGCAACTCAGTGACGCAGGTGCGCGATGCGCTGTCCCGGATCTATGGAGTCGACCGTCATGACGAGGCCACGACGCGGGCGCTCGCCGAGGCGGCCGCCGCGATCAAGTCCGTGAAGACGACTCTTCGCCCCGTCGAGATCTCACCGCAAAACGCTTACCTGAGGCGGCTCCAGCATCAGCTCGTCTCCGAGAACGAGCTCTCCGCCCGCAGCACGGGCAAGGAGCCGCAGCGCCGGCTGCGCATCACCGTCTCTCCCGAAGAAACCGCCTGAGCATGCCGGGGCTTTTCATAACGTTCGAGGGCACCGAGGGCTCGGGCAAGACGACGCAGGTCGAGATGATCGGGGAGTGGCTGTCGTCGCGCAATCCCGTCGTCGTACGGGAGCCGGGCGGCACCGAGCTGGGCGAGCGCGTTCGAGAGGTCGTGCTCTACGCGGGGCTCGACATCGACGCGGAGGCCGAGATGTATCTCTTCATGGCGGGCCGCCGCCAGCTGATCGCCGAGGTGATCGCGCCCGCGCTCGCGGCCGGCCAGATCGTCGTCGCGGATCGTTATCACGACTCGACCCTTGCCTACCAGGGCGGCGCTCGGGGCGTGCCGGCGATCTGGCCCTCCACCTTCCCGCGCCCGGACCTCACCTTCCTCCTGGAAGGCCCGGTGGAGCATGGGCTGGAGCGCCATGTCGCCGCAGGCAAACCGCCGGATCGCATGGAGCAGGAGTCGATCGACTTTCACCGTAAGGTCGCGGAAGCTTACGACCGGCTGGCCGCGGCAGAACCCAAACGGTTCGTGCGGCTCGACGCGACCGGCTCGCGCGAGAAGATCCACCTCGTGGTCAGGGATCGCCTGGCGCCGCTGATCGAGGGCTGAGCCCTGAGCGCGACAGCGTAAGCTCCGCGCTCCAGTGATCCTGGTCGAGGACCTTCGCAAGACTTTCGGCGATGTACGCGCAGTCGATGGCGTCGACCTGCACGTCGAGAGCGGTGAGCTGCTGGTCGTGCTGGGGCAGAACGGCGCCGGGAAGTCCACCACCTTGCGCTGCCTGGGCGGGATCCTCCATCCCGATTCCGGCGTAATCGAGCTCGACGGGTGGAAGCTGCCCGACCGGCTGGACGAGGTGCGGGCTCGGCTTGGTGTCGTACCCGACCAGGCGCGGCTCTATGGGCGCAACACGGCGCCCGAGTACCTGGACCACTTCGGTTACCTGTACGGGGTTCCGGAGACGATTCGCCGCAAGCGCATCGCAAGCCTGCTCGAACGCTTCGAGCTGGACGACCGGGCCGACACCGTGCTCGCCACCTATTCGCGGGGCATGGCGCAGAAGGTCGCGTTGATCCGCGCCACCCTGCACGAGCCGGACTGGATCTTCTGCGACGAGCCCACCGCGGGCCTCGATCCTGTGGCCGCGGCGGACATGCGCCACTACCTCGGGGAGCAGCGCGCGCGTGGAGCGGCGTTGATCGTCACGACCCATGTACTGGGGGAGGCCGAGCTGATGGCCAACCGGATCGCCATCATGCGGAAAGGGGTCGTGGTCACGCATGGAACGCTGGATGAGCTGCGCCGCAAGACTGGCGACGGCCGTGCGTACACAGCGCAGCTTGCAGCGACTCCGACGGACCAGGAGGGCCTCGAACGATGGCTTCGTGAGCACGCGCTCAGCCACCGGCTGGACGGCGAGCGCCTCACGTATTCGCTGCCATGGGACACCACCACGCGAGATCGCGCCGGTTTCGCCTCGCAGCTCCAAGCGCGGCTCGACGACCACGGGGCGCCGTTCCATCAGCTGAACGAGGAGCAGACGAGCCTCGAGTCGGTGTACATCCGCGCGATGGATGAGCCGCTCGCCACGCAGCCGGGTGCGGCGCCGCCGCTGACTCCGGTCGTTTCGGGGATTCCGGCGGCGCGCATGTTCGGGTCGCTGCGCTCGCAGGGCGACCTCCTCCGGCATTCGCTTCCTTTCTATGTCAGCTCGTGGTGGCGCCGCGGCGACCTGAGCTGGGTCATGTATCTGAACGCGTTTGTGCTGCTGCTCGTGGCGGCGACGTCGCTTTTCGGGCAGCTGCCGGGCACGGCGGCACTGGCTGTCCAACGACTGACCGGCGGCACGGCGCTCCAGGCCGGCCTGCTGCTACCCCTGTTCTTCATGTCCTTCGCACTCCTCGAATCGATCAAGAGCTCGATCGGCATCTGGTGGGAGAAGGCGCAGGGGTCGCTTGAGGTCCTGCTGTACACGCCGGTCGACGATCCTTCGCTGATCTGGCTCGAGGTGCTGCCGGGTGCGGTGGTGAGCACGTTCTGGGTCACGTTCTGGATGGCGGCCGGCATGGCTTTCCTGAGCCTGTTCGGCCAGCCGGCGCCGTGGGATCTCCTGCCGGTGTTCGCCTTTGTCGCCGCGGTGACCGCGTACTGGGCGGCGATGGGCAGGATGCTGGGGTTCATGCTGTTCCCGCGCGAAGGTGCGGCCGGCGGCGCGTGGTCGTTCCTTCTTTCGCCCGTGTCAGCCGCGGTGGCCGACCTGCCGCTCGCCCTCTTCGTGTTTCGCTCACCGCTGGCCGTGGCGTCGCTGCTGCTGCCCATCACCGCCTGCTTCGCGCTGACGATCCTTTGCGGCACGACGTTCGACCGTGAGCGCTTGATGGAGACGGGCCTTGGGCGCGCGCGCCGCCGCCGGGTGTGGATCCCGATGGCCGTTCTCCGGCGCAACGTGGCTGCGATCGCCGCGGGAGTATTGATCGCGGCGGCCTCTGCCGGCGTGGCCGGCACCATCGCCGCCAGCGCGCACTGGCACTCCTGGCAGGACGTGCAGGCGGCGGTGACCGGGACGCCGTTGACCGACCCGGCACCGGCGCCCGGAGGCCAGGCGCGGGTGGTCGCGTCATCCGCGAGCGGCATCACCGTCGCGGCGGCCGCTCTCGCCGGGCTCGTAGCGACCCTCGCTCTGATGCTGTTGATGGTGGTCATGTCCTTTTCGGCCTTCTTCATGCTCGGACTGCCGGCCCTGCTCGGATTGATCGGAGCCGGCTCGCTCTGGGGGATTCAGGCGGGCTTTGGCGGAACGGCGCCGCTGGAGCCGTGGCTCGCGGGCGCGGGTGGTATCGCGCTGCTTGCGCTCGCCGTCAACACGGGCGCGGCTCTGCCAATCTACTGGTCGCTGGTCTTCGGCTCAGGCCGGCGCCTGGACCGTCTACGCGAAGCGTGGGCCGGCTACTGGACCCTGTATCGAGGTCTGGTCATCCCGGCCTGCGCCCTCTTCGGCCTGGTGGTCTTCCGTCTCCTCGCTGCGGGGTAGCGGGGCGTAGTCTGACCCAGACGTCGGCGCATCGGTCGCTAGCACGACGGAAGCCGCACAGCTTGCGTCGCTCGGGTATCCGGCTCTCGCGGTGGCCTACTTTGCCGAGCCTGGACTTCCCGCGAACCTGCTGGATGTTCCACTCGAATATTTCGTTGGCGCGCTTTCATGGTTGAGCCAGCAGCCCGGTGTCGATCCGGCGCACCTGGTGGCATACGGAGTCTCACGCGGAAGCGAGGCTGCGCTCTTGCTTGGCGCCGACTTCCCAAACCTCGTGCACGGCGTCGTGGCACTGGTTCCCAGTGCCTGGGTCAACTGCTCGCTGCCCAATTGCAACGGAGCTGCCTGGACGGTCAAAGGGCGGCCGATCCCATTCGACGGGCCGGCGAGCGGCGACGATGCCCTGATCCCGGTGACCAAGATCCAGGGTCCGATCTTCATAGATTGCGGTGGCGATGATGCCGTGTGGACATCGTGCCAATACAGCAACCGGATCAAGGCCGAGCTGGCGACCGGTTTTCCGTACCAGCATCCGATACTCGAATTCCCCGACGCGGGACATGGAATCGGATCCCTTGTTCCGTACCTCAGCTATTCCGAGCCCTTCGCCCTCCAGGGCAGGATCCCGCCCAGCAATCAGCTCGGTCGAGAGAGCGCATGGCCCCAGCTGCTGACTTTTTTGGCCGGCCTGGCGCGCAGCTGATTACAGATCGAGCGATTGCGCCACCAGCTCCCGGTGGTAGGTTGCGTCGCCGAGTGTCACCTCTGACGACTTGGCGCGCTTGAAGTACAGGTGCATGTCGTGCTCCCAGGTGAAGCCGATGCCGCCGTGCACCTGGATTCCATCGCCTGCGACTTTCCGGTAGGCATCGGACACGTAAGCCTTCGCCATCGACGACGCCAGCGAACGATCATGAGCGTCCGCGTCGACCGCCCACGCCGCATAGTAGGTCGCGGACTTTCCGCTCTCTGACAGCACGAGCATGTCGGCGAGCTTGTGCGACACGGCCTGGTAGATCCCGATCGGCTTGCCGAACTGGTGGCGGGTCTTGGCATATTCGGTCGACATCTCGAGCACCTTCTGCGTGCCTCCGATCATCTCGGCGCACAGTGCCGCAGTCGCCCAATCGAGCGCCCTCTTCAAATGCGGCCACGCTTTGTCCGCCGGGCCCATCAGCGCGGCGCCGTCGAGCTTCACCTTGTCAAACCGCACCTCGCTCCAGCGCCGTGTCATGTCGAGCGTTTTGAGCGAGGTGGTGGTCATGCCTGCCGGCCGGCCCTTGACCAGGAAGAGCGAGATTCCGTCCTCTCCCTCGCCGCGCGTTCGCGCCGCGACGACCATGTAGTCGGCCGCCTCCGCATCGGGAACGAACTGCTTCACGCCATCCAGCTGCCAACCACCTCCACTGGGTTTGGCGCCCAGCGTCACCGAAGCGGCATCCCATTTACCGGATGGTTCGGTGAAGGCAAGGGTGGCGCGCGCCGAGCCCTGCGCGATCGCGCCAAGCACCTCCTTCTTCTGACCTTCGGTCCCGGCCTCTAGAACGGCCGGCACGGCGAGACCCATCGTGGCGAAAAAGGCGCCAGGCAGCAGCGCGCGGCCGGCTTCCTCGAGGACCACCACCAGGTCGAGAAACGTGCCCACGCCGCCGTACTGCTCGGGAATTCCCAGCGCGGTCCACCCGAGGCCCACGATTTTCTTCCACAGCGCCGCGTCGTAGACATCGGCGCTCTCCATCAGGCGGCGAACGACCTTCGGGCTGCACTCCTTGGCGAGGAAGTCGCGCGCGGAGGCTCGCAGCATCTCCTGTTCTTCCGAAAATGCGAAGTCCATCAGAGCGCCGCGCGGGAGTCGGGCGTGGTCGGTGTGTCGGGCGTGGCCTTGGGCACTCGTTTTCTCCTTGGCTTGGGTTGAGGCGCCGGTGGTGCGGCCTCGGCACTGTCTTCAGTTCCGACCTCAGGCAGCTCGAGCGGTTCGATGGGAGCCGCCAGCTCAGGCATGGGTTCCAGGTCGGGCTGCGATTCCGTCTTCGCTGGAGTTGGCGGGGGGGCTGCCTCCGAGGTCACGGGTTCGCTGGGAGCCTGGGTCTTGACGACCACCGGAGGAATTCGGCGCGTCGGGACCGCAGGGTTGCTCCGTGGGGCGGGAGTCGATGGCGAAAGCGGGCGCTCTGCGCGCCGGCGAAGGGCTGCGAGGCCGAAATAGCCGGCCAGAATCGCAGCGATCCCCAACGCGATCGCCAACCCCAGGGCGTTCGACTCGCCGCCTGTCAATGGTGGTTCCAGGCCGGGGCCGCAGGCGGCCGGGGCCGGCGGGCACGTGCCGATGACCGCCAGGCGAAGCGGCAAGGTGAGCATGGCGAGGATGGCGTAGACGATCGCGAGGCTGGCCGAGAAGTAGAGCAGCGAGGCAATCTGCCGGCCCCTCGTAAACAGGAGGGCGCACGCCCCCGAGGCGAGCGCGGCAATTGCGAATGCGATGACCGGAGCGCCGATCCGGCTGGAGCCTCCTCCGACCACCAGGAGCTCCAGGCCCGCGATCGCGGACAGTCCACACGTCAGCCAGAATGCCCAGCGCGCGCGCTGCTGGCTCGTGGATGGCGGCGAGGTGGCCACGGTGGCCTAGTTTATTCGGCGGGGTGCTCGGCCCGTGCGCGTCCGGCGGTCACGTGCGCGCTCTGGCGGAGAGGCATCTCTCGGATCAGCAGGGTCGCGATGAAGGCGACCGCGATGATCGGCAAACCCGCCATGAAGACAGGGTGAAGCGCGTCGGCGAGGCCATGCCTGATGCCGGCTGCGATCGCGGGCGGCAGATGCGCCAGCTGCGTGGGGTCGAACACGGCACCGGCGGTCGAGCCCGCAGCCTGGAACTGCTTCAGGGCAGACGCCGGAAGGTATTTGGCCATCGAGGTGGCCAGGCCCTGGGTCAGGATCGTGCCCAGAACCGCAAGGCCGACTGCGGCGCCGATCGAGCGCGAGAGCTGCGTCGCGGACGTTGCCACGGCCATGTCGGCGCGGCTCACTGAGTTCTGCACGACCAGCGTGTACGTTTGCATGCTCACGCCCAGCCCGAGGCCGATCAGGATCATGGCCTCGATGGCGGTCTGGTTGGTCGTGTGGATGTCGAACGTCGACAGCATGTAGTAGCCGGCGCCCATCAGGATCAATCCGACGAGCAGCAGGACCTTGTAACGACCTGTGCGCGAGATGAGCTGGCCGCTTCCGATGCTGGTCACGATCATCGCCACGAGCATGGGCACGAGGATTGCGCCCGAGTTCGTGACGCTGTTGCCGATCACGCCCTGCACGAAAACCGGCAGGAAGAAGATCGCCCCGAACATGGACATCGCCACCCCCATGCCGGCGATGTTGGAGAACGTAAAGATGCTGCTCTTCCACAGGCGCAGCGGCAACACCGGCTCGACAGCCCGCGCCTCGACCCATCCGAACGCGGCGAGAAGGACCGCGGCCGCCGAGTAGAGGCCGATGATCTGCCACGAGTTCCACGGATACTGTCCTCCGCCCCAAACGGTCGCGAGAAGCGCGCACGTGATGCCTGTCGAAAGCGTGATGCTGCCCCAGATGTCGATCACGTGCTTGCGCCGGTCGTTGGGAACGTGCATGTAGAACCAGACCACGACGAGGGTGAGGATCGCGAACGGGATGTTGATGAAGAAGAGCCAGCGCCAGCTGAAGTTCTGTGTGATGTATCCGCCGGCCGCCGGCCCGATGATCGAGGCCACACCAAAGGACGCGCCCATCATGCCCTGGTACTTACCTCGCTCCCGCGGGGAGATGATGTCGCCGATGATTGCCTGCGAGAGCGGCATGACGAAGCCCATCCCGGCGCCCTGCACGAAGCGCGCGAAAACCAGGAACCAGAAGTTCGGCGCGACGCCTGACAACGCCGAGCCGACCGCGAACACGACGATGCCGGTCATATACAGCGGCTTGCGGCCGTAGATGTCGGAGAGCTTGCCGGCGACCGGCACCACGATGGTCGAAGCGAGCATCGCGGAGATCGGTATCCAGCTGTAGTCGGCGATGCCGCCGAGCTGTGCCACGATGGTCGGCAGCGCCGGAGCGACCAGAGTCAAGTTCAGGGACGAGACCAGCGAGCCGAGCATCAGGCCGGCGAAGACGGCCATGACGCCCCGATTGATGCCTTTCTTCTCGGTGGGGGCGATAGTTTCGCGAGCGGCGACCGCGGTCATGTGGCGCTGTGCTCCATCACCCGGCCGTGGTTCGACGCGACCTTGGCGAGCGCGCGCCAGCCCCGCGTCAGCGCTGCAAGATCCTCTTCGGACAGGGAGGACATCCAGCGGCTCAGCAGCGAGTGGCTGCCCTCGCGGAGATCGGTGACCAGGCGCAACCCGGTGCGCGTGACGCTGAGCAGCACCCGCCGGCGGTCCGCCGGATCGTCATGCCGCTCGACGTAACCCGATCGCACGAGGCGGTCGGCGAGCAGGCTCGCCGCGGGAAGCCCGATTCCGAACAGCTCCGCCAACCGTCCCACCGACACGCCTTCTTCATCTCGGAGGAAATACATCGCTCGCAGCTGTTGCATCGAGAGATCCAGGTTGCGCCACTTGCTCGCGGTCGAGGTCAGTAGAGCGCGTTGGAGCGTCTTGTACGCCGCGAGGGCGTCTTCGGTTGAGGGCTGGCGCATAGTTTCAGGATATTAAACTATTCAGCAAGACGAAAGCTTTCGTCCAGCGCTAGCGGCTGCGCGGTAGGCCCAAGACCCTCTCGGCGAGGATGTTGCGCAACACCTCGGACGTGCCGGCTTCGATGGTGTTGGCCCGGGAGCGCAGGAACTGGTAGAGCCAGACGTCGCCGTCGCCGACCTGCCCGGCAGGTCCCGCCATGTCGACAGCGCTCTCCGTCATGCGCTGGTTGAGCTCTGACCACATGAGCTTGAGAATCGATCCTTCGGGGCCTGGAATCCCGCTGCGCTTCACCGCGGTGACGGCGCGATAGCCGTTGAGCTGGAGCGCGCGCGCCTCGATCGTGAACTGCGCAATCTTCTGACGGACGAGCGGGTCGGAGCCCCGGCCCAGCTTGCGAGCGTGCTCGGCGAGCTCGGCGGCGGTGATCTGTGCGCGCGTGGCGAGCGCCATCCCCAGCGTGCCGCGCTCGTGAAGGAGCGTCGTCATCGCGACGGCCCACCCGTGGCCAGCCTCCCCGAGGACCTGCGACTTCGGAACTTTGACGTCCTTGAAGAAGATCTCGTTGAACTCCGCGTCGCCTGTGATCTGGACGAGCGGTCGCACATCGACGCCGGGGCTCTGCATGTCGACAAGCAGGTAGGTGAGACCGTCGCGCGGATTGGCCTCCTTGCGCTCGCGACCGACCAACATGCACCACTTCGCGACGTGCGCAAGCGTCGTCCAGACCTTCTGGCCGTTGACCAGGTAGTGATCGCCCTTGTCCTCGGCGCGAGTTTGCAGGCCGGACAGGTCGCTGCCGGCGTTTGGCTCGCTGAACCCCTGGCACCAGATCTCCTCGGCGGACAGCAGCGGCGCGAGATATCGCCTCTTCTGCTCTTCGGTGCCGTGTGAGATGACGACGGGTCCTCCCATGCCGAGCCCGATGACGTTGATCGGCTCGGGCGCCTGGGCCCGGATCATCTCGTCGTTGAAGATCAACTGCTGCATGAAGCCCTCGCCTCGGCCGCCGTACTCCTTCGGCCAGGTGATGCCCACGTAGCCGGCCTCGTAGAGCTTCTTCTGCCAGGCTCGCCGGCTCTCGATGAAACCCTTGTGGCCCTCCTCCGGCGCGTTCTTGCGCGGACCGTTGGCTTTCAGCCAGCCGCGAACCCGGTCGCGGAAGGCCTTCTCGGACTCGTTGAGATCGAAATCCATACGACTGATTCTGACCTGTTGGGGGCTATGCCACCGCCGGAAGCACGTCGGAGGCCAGAAGCCTCAGGGCATCCGAGTCGTCCAGTAGGAAGTGCTGCAGCATGAAGAGGTCGACGCCCATCGCGGCGACGCCTCGCATCTTCTCGGCGATCACCTCCGGCGTGCCTACGAACCACGTCAGTTTTCGGTTCTCGATCACCTCGTCGGGTGTCATGCGACTCATCTGCGGGATGATCTTCGAGACCTTCGCTGCGCGTTCACGCTGCTCCGATCTGTCGCGTCCGATGATGTAGCTCGTCATCACCGAGTGGCGGATCGACCTCGGATCGCGGCCGATTTCGCGACACGATGCTTCGAGGTCCGCGCTCACCTCCCGGTACAGGTCCACGTCGAGCCGGGCCATGTTCCACTCGGCCGCTTCGCGGGCCGCGAGGGGGATCGTTCGCTTCCTGCCCGTGCCGCCAATGACGAGCGGCATCGGGTTGTGCACCGGCTTCGGGTTCGACTTGTTCCATGTGTCGCGCATCGTCCGGATCCCTTCCTCGAGACGGTCGAAGCGCTCCCTCTCGGTGTGGAAAGGGATCCCGAATACCCTGTGCTCGTTCTCGTTCCATCCTGCGCCCACGCCGAGGATGACCCGCCCGCCGGAGAGTACGTCCACCGCGGCGGCCATCTTGGCCAGGATCGCCGGATGCCGGAAGGTCATGGGGCTCACCATCGGGCCGAACGGGATGCGCTTGGTCCACTCCGCGGCGAGCGCGAGCGAGACCCATGTCTCGATGCAGTCGCGGTCCCGATCGCCCATGAGTGAGAGGAGATGGTCGCTTCGGCGCAGGGAGTCGAAGCCAAGGGTGTCGGCGTCATGGCAGATCTGGCGCCACCGCTCCCAGTTGAGACCCTCCTGGCCCTCGACCATGATCCCGACCTTCGCCATCAACTCAGATCGTAAGTTGCGCGTCGATGCGCGCGATGTGGACGTTCAGTGCGGGTCGGCATCGCAAATCGGGTCTTTGAGAATGCAGCTCATTTTGCAAAGGGTGTCAAGTCCGCGAGCGGCCTGAAGTTCAGGATCCGGTCTGTTGCAATGCCCGCGCGGCGTGCCATCCACATCCCCATCGGGACGTAGGCAAACTCCGCTGGGGCGTGCGCGTCCGCGTCCAGGCTGAAGGTGCATCCCAGGTCCCTTGCCAGCCTCGCCATCTCAGGCGAAAGGTCCATGCGCGCGGGATCGCAGTCGATCTCGAGCGCGACCTTGTGTCGCGCCGCCTCCTTGAACACGGCCTCGAAGTCATAGTTCGCACCTTCTCGAGAGCCTGGCCGCCGGCCGGTGGGGTGGCCGATAACATCCACGTGCGGATGCGAGACGGCGCGCAGCATTCGCTCTGTCATCGCAGCGGGTTCCTGGCGCAGCTTGACGTGCGGCGATGCGATCACCACATCGAGCAGCTCGAGGACCATGTCCGGTAGATCGAGCGAGCCGTCCTCGAGGATGTCGACCTCGATGCCTTGCAAGAGCGCCACACTTGGCACCTGCGCCTGCACCTCGGCCATCTCGCGGGACTGTGCGAGCAGGCGGTTCGCGTCAAGCCCGTTGACCACCTTGATCCGGGGCGAGTGGTCGGTCACCCCCAGGTAGGTGTAGCCCATCGCCTCGGCGCCCCGCGCCATCTCGAGCATCGTCGCCTTGCCGTCGCTCCAGGTCGAGTGAGAGTGGACGTCGCCGTTGTATTGGGCAAAGTCCAGGAGCGACTCGTCGTCGCGGACGGGCTGCTTCATCTGCTCGCGCAAGCGCTCGAGATACCGGCTGTGGCCGGTCTCCAGCACCTCGGCGAGGACCTTTGCGATGCCGGCGCCCACTCCCTCGAGCGTGGTCAACTCGTTGCTGCCGTGGAGCGCTTCGAGGTCAGGGCGCTCGACCGCCAGCGACCACGCCGCCGCCGAGAAAGCCTTGGCGCGGAACTTCTCCTCCGGGTCCTGGCGCAGCAGGTAACCGATCTCCGACAGGACCTGCGCCGCCGCGATCGCGTCCATGCATCAATTGTGTGAGCATTCCGTGATGGCCAAGAGCAAGCCGCGTCCAGGCGACCAGATTCCCGACCTGGTCGAGTCGCTCCTCGCCGAGCTCGGCGAGGATCCAGATCGCCCGGGATTGAGGGCTACGCCAGACCGGGTCGCGAGGGCGCTCCGCCAGCTCACCAACGGCTACGGCGTCAAGCCGGAGGACGTCATCAAGGACGCTGTTTTCGACCAGGACTACGACGAGATGGTCGCCGTCAAGGACATCCCCTTCTACAGCCTCTGCGAGCATCACATGCTCCCGTTCTTCGGCAGCTGCCACGTGGGCTACCTGCCGCGCGGAAAGGTCGTCGGGCTGAGCAAGATTCCAAGGCTGGTGGGCGTCTTCGCGCACCGGCTTCAGCTCCAGGAGCGCATGACGAAAGAGATCGCGGAGGCGCTCAACGCGACGCTGACTCCCAAAGGCGTCGGCGTCGTGGTCGAGGCGCGCCACCTGTGCATGGAGATGCGGGGGGTCGAGAAGCCGGGCGGGCAGCTGATCACGTCCTGCATGCTCGGCACGTTCCGCAAGGACCCGCGCACGCGCGCCGAGTTCCTGGACCTGGTCCGCCGCCCTTAGCCCAGGCAGGCGAGGGTCAGTGCCGGGACCACCCGGCGCGCCCATACCCTTCCCTTCGCGACGCGCACGTTCGGTGCGAATTGTGGGCCACGTGGATGGCGATTTCGCGCCTCACGCACACATAACGGACCCTTTATGTATTATACTCCATATAAAGCAATCCTTATGTTTCTCCAGAGCCCGCGGCACGAACTTCCGGACCACTTTTTGGGGTTCGCCAACCCGACGCGCCTGCGCATCCTGAAGCGCTTGGGCGAAAAGGGCGAGGAGAATGTCAACGACCTGGCCGTCCACCTGCGCATGAGCCAGCCGCGGATCTCATGGCACCTTCGGAAGCTCAGCCTGGGCGGCGTGATCCGCACCCGGCGCGAGGGCCGGCAGGTCTACTGCTCGCTGGACGTCGAAAACATCGCGCGCGAAAGGGCGCGCCTCGACGAGATGCTTGGAATCAAAGATCGATTGAAGGTTCGTGAGGAGGTCGGGGCGTGAAAAACGGTCGAAAGAACGGTCGTAGGAATGGCGACCGCAACGGCAAGGTTCGTGTCGCCATCGTGGGGGTCGGCAACTGCGCCTCCTCCCTCATCCAGGGCGTGCACTACTACCGCAACGCGTCCGAGACCGAGGCCGTGCCGGGCCTCATGCACGTCAACCTGGGCGGCTACCACATAAGGGACATCGAGTTCGTCGCTGCCTTTGACATCGACAAGACGAAGGTCGGCCTCGATCTCTCGAAAGCCATCTTCGCCGGGCCGAACAACACGGTGAAGTTCAGCGACGTTCCACCGCTGGGCGTCAAGGTCCAGCGTGGCATGACGCACGACGGAATCGGGAAGTACCTCGCCGACGTCGTCCACAAAGCCCCTGGCGAGACCACCGACGTCGTCGGCATCCTCGAGAAAACGAAGGCGGACTTGGTGGTCAGCTATCTTCCGGTCGGCTCGGAAGAGGCGACCAAGTGGTACGTGGAGCAGGCCCTTGCCGCCGGCGTCGGATTCGTCAACTGCATCCCGGTGTTCATCGCGCGCGAGCCTTACTGGCAGAAGCGCTTCGAGGAAAAGGGTCTCCCGATCATCGGCGACGACATCAAGTCGCAGGTCGGGGCGACGATCATCCACCGAGTGCTGACACGCCTGTTCCGAGATCGCGGGGTGAAGCTCGAGCGCACATACCAGCTGAACTTCGGCGGCAACACCGACTTCCTGAACATGCTCGAGCGCGAGCGCCTGATGTCGAAGAAGATCTCGAAGACCCGCTCGGTCACCTCGCAGCTCGACTACGACGTAGGCGCCGACAATGTGCACATCGGTCCGTCGGACTACGTGCCCTGGCTGCACGACCGGAAGTGGGCTTACATCCGGCTCGAGGGCCGGTCCTTCGGGGATGTGCCGCTGAACGTAGAGCTCAAGCTCGAGGTCCATGACTCGCCCAACTCGGCGGGCATCGTGATCGACGCGGTCCGCTGCGCGAAGCTCGCGCTCGACCGGGGCATCGGTGGCGCGCTGGAGAGCCCGAGCTCTTATTTCATGAAGTCGCCGCCCGTCCAGTACAGCGACAACGAGGCAAGGCGCCTGGTGGAGCAGTTCATCGAGGGTGATAAGGCGGGAGCCAACGGCCGCGTCCGCCCGGCCGCTCGCACCAAGACCGCGCCTGCGCCTGCTCGGCGCTAGCCCCGCGCTGCTCGGGGCTGCTTATTCCGTTGGTGCGCGAGTTCTGCGGGCGGTTCCGCCGGGACTCCGGCACGCGGCGGCCGCGCCAGGCGGTACGGCCTGGTTCTGGCTCAGCGCGGGCCAGCGGCGTGCCGCGCTGGAGAACTACGCGGCCGCGCTCGGCCGCGAGAGCACGGACCCGGAGGTGGCGCGGGTCGCGCGCCGCGCCTTTCAAAACTACGGCCGCATGCTCACGGACTTCTTGCTCATTGGCAGCCTCACGCCTGAGGAGCTCCTACAGCGCATGTCCATGGACGGGCGTGAGCACCTCGACGCGGCGCTCGCCAAGGGGCGCGGGGTGATCATGGCCGTCCCTCACATGGGTTCGTGGGACATGGCGGGGTCTTACGCAGGCGTCATCGGCTATCCGGTCGCTGCGGTCGCTGAGCGGTTCCCCGGTTCGCTGAACGACGCCGTCGTGCGCACGCGGCAGCGGTTTGGGCTGAACGTCATTGCGCTCGGTCGATCGGCTGTGCGCGGGATCACGCAGGCTCTTCAAGCCAACGCCATCGTTGCCCTACTCTGCGACCTCGAACAAGGGCCTGGAGTCACGGTTCGATTCTTCGGCAGGAGCGCCGTCGTACCGGGCGGCCCCGCGGCGATCGCGCTCAAAACGGGAGCCTCGCTGATGCCCGCGTGCCAGTACTCGACTTCCCCAGTGCGCCATCACATCCACCTCGATCCACCACTGAGCTGGTCGGCGGGGGAGACCAAAGAGGGACTGATGCAGCGCGTGGTCGGCCGTTTCGAAGAATTCATCAGGGAGCGCCCCGACCAGTGGTACGCATTCCGACCGATGTTCACGCGCGCCGAGGGATGAGTGTGGCGCTACCGCGCGTTCATGGCCGTGCAGTCGGTGGTGGAGCGTCTGCCGCGTTCGCTGGCGTACGCGTTCGCGGTGCTCGCGGCGCGCTTTGCGTGGCGGTTCTCGCCGCTGGCCCGGCCGCGCCTCGAGTTCAACTTGAAGATCGCCTGCCCGGAGCTGGAAAACGACCCGCGCGAGCTGCATCGCCTCTCGTGGCTCAACTTCCGAAACCACGCCAAGGCGTACGCCGACCTGATGATGCTGCCGAGAACCTCCGTCGAGACGATGCGGCCGTGGCTGAAGGTGCAGGGTATGGAATACCTGGAGCAGGCTCGCGCGCTCGGCAAGGGGGTTCTCGTCGTCTCATGCCACATGGGTTCATACGAAGTGGTCTCGGCCATCTGGTCGGCGACGTTGACGCCGGTCAGCTTTTTCGCCGAGGAGCTGGAGCCACGCGCGCTGTTCGAGTGGTATCGCGATACGCGCGCGCGACTCGGGATCAGCGTGCTGACGCTCGACAGGGGCGGCATTCGCAAGGTCCTGCAGGCGCTGCACGACGAGGAGATGGTGGTGACCGCCATCGACCGCGACATCGTGGGCACCGGCTGTCCGATGCCGTTCTTTGGGAGGCTCGCGCCGATCCCACTCGGCCCGGCCGCGATCGCTCTGCGCACGGGGACCCCGATCTTTCCAGTCTGCGTTTACCGGCTGCCGGACGACACCTACCAGGCCGAGGGCGCTCCGCTGGTCTTGGCCACGGACACGGGGAACGCGCGGGCGGACCAGGTGCGCGCCACCCAGCAGGTTCTGCGCCAGCTCGAGGAATTCATCCGGCGCCATCCGGAGCAGTGGCACGTCCCGCACAAGATCTGGGCCGGCTCGCCATGAGGCTTGGATGAAGGTCGGGCTCGTCTCGCCCTATGACTTTGCCTCGCCTGGAGGCGTGACCGACCATGTCCGCAACCTGGCCGGACAGCTCCGGAACCAGGGCCAGGAGGTGCGCATCTTCGCTCCCTCCAGCCGCGCCGACATCGACTTCGACACGGCCGCGTTCTACCGGATCGGCAGCCCCATCGCCGTCCCGGCCAACGATTCGGTGGCGCGCATCACACTCAGCTTTCACCTGGGCGACCGAGTGGCCGCCATCATCGAGCGCGAGCATTTCGACGTCCTGCATTTCCACGAGCCGCTGATGCCCGCCCTTCCCCTCACAATGCTGCGGATGTCGCCCGCCGCGAACGTGGGCACGTTCCACGCCTTCTCTCACTCGAACATCGGCTACTACTACGGCCGGGGCATTCTGCAGCCGTACCTCGAGCGCATCCATCGAGGGATCGCGGTCAGCGATCCCGCCCGGACGTTCTTCCAGCGCTACTTTCCCGACTTCCCACTCCGGATCATCCCCAACGGAATCGACGTCAACGTCTTCAAGCCGGGTCTCTCGCCAATCCGGCACCTGCGGGACGGAAACGTGAACATCCTGTTCGTTGGACGCCTGGAGAAGCGAAAAGGCCTGAGTGACCTGTTGCGCGGCTATGAGTTCATGCGCGGGCGCGTGCCTCAGTCCCGCCTGATCATCGTCGGCGACGGACCACTTCGGGGCAAGGTCGAGTCATACATCTCACACCATCGCCTTCCCAACGTCGTCATGGCGGGCTTTGTCCCCGACTCTGTGAAGCCGCGCTACTACAACAGCGCGGATATCTTCTGCGCTCCCGCCACCGGTGCGGAGAGCTTCGGGATCGTGCTCCTGGAGGCGATGGCTTCGGGCCTTCCCGTCGTCGCCACCGAGGTGCCTGGCTACATGTCAGTGCTCGAGCCCGGGCACGACAGCCTGACCGTGCGCCCCAAGGGCTGGGCCGAGCTGGGAGCGGCGTTGATCATCCTGGCCCGGGACGCTGAGCTGAGGGCGCGCATGGGCGCGTTCGGGCACGCGAAGGCCAGGCGCTACTCGTGGGACGCTCTGGCGTCGCAGGTGATCGAGGTTTACGAGGAAGCGCGCGAAGCCGCTCGGCTACCAGGGGAGAAGCATGTTCACCACGCGGTTTGAAGCCTGGGTCCGTCGCCGGGCGGAAGCGTTGATGGCGGCGATCGGCCGCGTGCCCCTGACCCCGAACCAGGTCACGGTCGTCGGATTGGTGCTGACGTTTGTGGCCGCGGCCCTGGTCGCGTTCGGCCATTTGCTGCTGGGCGGCGTCGTGCTGATCTTCGCCGGCACCTGCGACATCCTCGACGGCGCCCTGGCGCGTTCGACCCACTCGAGCTACACCTACGGCGCTTTTCTCGACTCGACCCTCGACCGCTACTCCGAGGCGGCGATTTATGTCGGGCTGGCCGCCTACTTCGTCGGGATGGGTGGGCCATTGCAGCGATGGCTCGTCCTGGCGACCCTGGCCGCCCTGGCCGGATCGATGCTTGTCAGCTACGTGAGGGCAAGGGCGCAGAGCCTGGGGTTCACGTGTAACTCCGGGTTGTTCGCCCGGCCGGAGCGAGTGGTGGTGACGGTGATCGGGCTCGTCTTTTCTGGAGTTCTGGGCGGGTACGTGCTCTACGGGGTGGTCTTCCTGCTGGCCGTCCTGGCCAACCTGACCGCGCTGCAGCGCATTCGCGAGGTGTGGCTGCAGGGCCGGGCGCAGCGCCTGGCCATCGAGCGCGAGACGAAGGCCAGGCGCGCCGCACCACCTCAGACGCCGTGACCGATCCCTTCTCCACTGTCGCGGGCCAGCCGCACGCGCTCGAGCAGCTCAGGTCGCAGCTGGCAAGCGGCCGGCTGGCGCACGCCTACCTGTTCGTTGGCGAATCCGGTCTCGGCAAGACCACGGTCGCGCGCCTGCTGGCGACCGCGCTGCTGCCTGAGGCGGCGCTTCGACGGCACCCGGACTACTGGGAAGACGACCGGATCAAGCCGCTCTCGATCAACGAGATCCGCCTGCTGCCGGAGAAGCCGCCCGAGTTCCACGAGCTGTCGCTGCAGGCGTTCCTGAACCTGAAGCCGGCCCTCGGCACGCGCCGGGTCGCGGTGCTCGCCAACGCCGGCCGCCTCCGCGACCAGGACCAGAGCGTGCTGCTGAAGACACTCGAGGAGCCGCACCCTCATCGTGTGATTGTCCTAACCACTCCGAGCCTCAATCCGTTCGTGGTGCTGCCCACCGTCGTCTCACGCTGCCGGCGCGTGTTCTTTCATCCCGTGCCATCGCCCGAGATCGAAAAGCTGCTCGTCGGCCAGGGCATCGATGCCGGCCGGGCGCGCCTCATCGCGGAGCTCGCACGGGGCCGCCCAGGGTGGGCTGCTCGCGTGGCCGGTGACGAGGGCGTGATCGAGCTGCACCACGAGTGGACACGCAGGCTCGTAGAGGTGTTCGGAGCTCCCGCGGACGTGCCCCTTCACGTGGCGGCGGTGCTGGACCAGGGACAGATGGCCTGGCGGAAGCTCGAGGGTGAGGCCGAGGACCCCGCGCTATTCGCCATCGCCAGCTGGCAGATCGAGCTGCGCAAGAGGATGCTCGCGAGCCATGGCCGCGAGCAGGGCCGGTGGGCCCGCCTGATCGAGCTCTCGTATGACACGCTCGGCTATCTCGAACAGAACGTCAGCCCCCGCCTAGCCCTGGAAACCTTCCTCCTCGAATGTCGAAAAGCTTCCTGAGGAAGAGCCTCGCAGGCTTCAGGCCGTACGTGCCCGGCGAGCAACCGCCCGACGGCGAGGACTGGGTCAAGCTCAACACCAACGAGTCGCCTCTGCCGCCGTCGCCGAAGGTGATCGAGGCGGTCAAGTCCGCCACCGACGGGTCGCTGCGCCTTTACCCAAGTCCAAGTGCGGCCCTCGCGAGGCAGGCCATCGCGAAGCATTTCGGCCTTGACGCGACCCAGGTCACGCTTGGAAACGGCGGGGATGAGCTGATCGAGATGTCCATGCGCGCCTTCGTCGGTGCGGGAGACTCCGTGGCCTATCCGACGCCGACCTATCCCTTGCTGGAGCCGCTCTGCCGGCTGCACGAAGCGGTTCCCTCGCCGCACCCGACCAACGAGATGTTCACCTGGTCGACCGAGCTGATGGAGGACCCGGCCCCATTGAAGTTTCTGGTCAACCCCAATTCGCCGACAGGGACCTGGCACGGCGCCGCATCCGTCGAGCGCGCCGTCCACCGGTCCAAAGGCGTCGTCGTGCTGGACGAGGCATACGTCGACTTCGCCTTCGAGTCGCAGGTGGGGTTGCTGGCGAGGCACGACAACCTCGTGATCCTGAGGACGATGTCCAAGTCTTACGCCCTGGCCGGCATGCGGATCGGTTTCGCGATGGGGAGTCCGGAACTGATCGCGGACCTCGACGCGGTCAAGGATTCGTACAACATGGACCGTCTCGCAATCGTGGCCGCGACAGCTGCGATCGAAGACGAGCAGCATCACCGCAAGATCGTCGACCACGTCGTCGCCGAGCGCCGCTGGCTGGAGCTGCAGCTCCACGAGCTGGGCTTCGAGCACTCGCCCTCGGAGGCCAATTTCGTCTTCGTCAAGCCGGTCGCCGGCAACGCTGCGGCCGCCGTTGCGGACGCGCTGCGCGAGCGGCGCATCCTCGTCCGCCATTACGATCGTGACCCGATCGCCGGCTGGTTCCGGATTACAGTCGGCACCCGTGACCAGCACGGACGACTGCTCGAGGCTTTGAAGGAGATTCTGATTTGAGCGCGCCGACTCGATCTGAAGCGTGGGAGCTCGTCACATCGATGACGAAATCAGAACAGCTGCGCCGCCACATGCGAGCCGTCGAAGCTGCGATGCGAGCGTACGCGCGCCGTTTTGGAGAGGACGAGGAGCGGTGGGCGGTGCTCGGACTCATCCACGACTGGGATTACGAGTCCGGACCGACCGCCGAGCTCCATCCGATGCGGGGGATCGCGATGCTTCGTGAGCGCGGCTGGTCCGAGGACATCCTCGACGACATCGCCTCGCATGCCGGCTACCTGGACGTACCACGGGACTCGAACATCCGCAAGGCGCTCAACGCGGTGGACGAGATGTCCGGCTTCATCATCGCGTGCGCCCTGGTCAAGCCTGACAAGTCGCTGAGCGCGGTCGAACCGGGCACGGTGCGGAAGAAGATGAAGGACAAGGCGTTTGCCCGCGGCGTGCATCGGGAGGAGCTCGTCGCGGGGGCGGAGGCGCTCGGTATACCCTTCGACGAGCACGTGGAGATCGTCCGCGATGCCCTGAAACCAATCGCACAGGAGCTGGGACTGAATCCATGAGCACAGGCGGGCGGGCACGCGTCCTGCTGATGCACCCCATCCTCGACCCGGGTCCGGCGATCCTGGCCGAAGCCGCCGAGGTGGTTGCCTACCCGCCCGGCCAGCCGCTTGACGAGGCGAGCATCCGGGCCGCGGCCGAGGGCTGTGTCGGGATCGTGAGCCAGCTGATGGACCCGATTCGGGAAACCGTCCTCTCGACGCCCGGACTCAAGATCGTGAGCAACGTCGCAGTCGGTTTCGACAACATCGACGTTCCCACCGCGACCGCGCACAGGGTCATGGTCACGAACACACCAGGTGTGCTCGACGACGCAACCGCCGATTTTGCCTTCACCCTGTTGATGGCCGCCGCGCGAAGAATCGTCGAGGCCGACAGCTTCACGCGCGAGGGACATTTCAAAGGTTGGGCGATCGACATGATGCTGGGAGCGGACGTCCACGGTGCGACTCTCGGGCTGATCGGAGTGGGCAGGATCGGCCGCGGTGTGGCCCATCGCGCCAAGGGATTCAACATGCGAATCCTTTACTACGACCCTCAGCCTTTGCCTCCGGATGCTGAGCGGGACCTCGGCGCGACACGGGTCGACATCGGAAGGCTGCTCTCGGAATCCGATTTCGTCTCGGTGCATGTGCCGTTGACCCCCGAGACCCACCACCTTCTGAGCACTTCGCAGTTCGCCCAGATGAAGCCGTCCGCGATCCTCGTCAACACCTCGCGCGGACCGGTGGTCGATGAGGCCGCCCTGGTCGAGGCGCTGACCGCGCGGAAGATCGCGGGCGCGGGCCTCGACGTGTACGAACGCGAGCCTGCCGTGCACCCCGGTCTCATCGCAATCCCGAACGTCGTCCTCGCTCCGCACATCGCGAGCGGCACCGTACGGACACGCTCGGAGATGTCGGCGATGGCGGCCCGCAACATGGCGACGGCGGTGCGCGGCGGACGCCCGCCGAACCTCTTGAACCCCGAGGTCAAGAGATAGCGGTCGGCTTGCGTTACCGGCTGGTGGCCCTCGACCTCGACGGCACGATCCTGGACATGCAGCTGAACCTGGACCCGCGTGACGTCGAGGCGCTCGGCCAGATCATCTTCGCCGGCGTCACCGTGGTCGCGTGCACCGGCCGTCCGTTCCCTGGCGCGCTGCCCTGGGTCGAGCGGCTCGGGCTCGACGGTCCGCTCATCTGCTACCAGGGGGCCGAGATCCGGTTGCCGGACGGCACCAAGATCCTCGACCAAGGGGTGAATCACGAGCTTGCGATGGACGTGATCCGTTTCGCCCGCGAGCGAGACCTGCACGTCCAGGCTTATCGAGACGACAGGCTGATCGTGGAGAGGGACCGGCCGGAGGCCCACGAGTACGCGAACCACGCCGGGATGGAGATCCACCTGGTCGGTGACCTCGAGACCGCGATGGGCCCAACAACTCCCAAGCTCGTGATCGTGGCGACCGTGCAAAGGCTGGAAGAGCTCCTACCGGAAGCCCGCAGGAGGTGGGAGGGCCGGCTGAACGTCGCCACCTCGGTGCCGACCTATCTCGAGTTCACGAGCGTCGAGAGCGACAAGGCTTCGGCCGTCGCATTCCTGTGCGACAGGCTCGGCATCCCACAAGATCAGTGCGTGGCAGTCGGAGACGGCCGGAACGACGCATCGATGATCGAGTGGGCTGGGCTGGGGGTCGCGGTCGAGGGAGCACCTCCGGAAGTGGTCGCCGCCGCCGACCAGACCATTCGCCGACCCGGGCATGGAGGAATCAAGCAGCTTGCCGGCATGTTGATCGGAGGAGGCCGTTGATGGGAACTCTACTGCTGGTTCACGCGCATCCCGACGACGAGTCGATCTCGACCGGCGGCGTGATGATCAAGGCGAAAGCGCACGGCCATCGGGTTGTCCTCGTCACGGCGACGCGAGGCGAGGTGGGCGAGATCTACAACATGGACGAGGCAGCTTCGCGGCCGCGGCTCGGAGAGATCCGGGCCGAAGAGCTGAAGGCCGCAGGTGAGATTCTCGGGGTCGACCGGGCCGAGTTCCTCGGCTACCGCGACTCAGGCATGGTCGACACTGCGGACAACAAGGACCCGCGCTCGTTCCACCAGGCGCCATTGGAGGACGCTGCGGCAAGGCTTGCGGTCGTGATTCGAGACGAACGCCCCGACGTCGTCGTGACCTACGCCGAAGATGGCGTCTACGGACACCCGGACCACATCAAGGCGCACTACGTGACGAATGCTGCCCTGGACCTCCTGGAACGTGAAGGCTGGGCTCCCAACAAGCTGTACTACACGGCGATCCCGCGTTCGATGATGGAAGCGTTCATGTCACAGATGCCTGAGGAGGCGCAGCGCGTCCAGAACACAAACATGCGCATCGCCGGCACGCCCGACGAGCTGGTGACGACTCGGGTCGACGTTCACGACTACGTCGATCAGAAACGCAAGGCATTCGGGGCGCACGTAAGCCAGAACGACCCCAACTCGTGGTTTGCGACGATGGCGAGTCAGATCTACGAGCTCGCGTTTGGAACGGAGTACTACCAGTTGGTCCGAGGCAAGCCGGGTTCGGAGCTGCCGGAGAACGACCTCTTCGTGGGAATCAAGTAGCTCACGTAGACTCGAAAGCACATGGACGTGCTCGAGATCACACCCCGCGGACCCCGCGCGGCATAACCGATGGAAGTGGTAAAGATCACACCGCGCGGGTACTGCCACGGCGTGGTGGACGCGTTCCGGATCGCCAAGCGTGTGCGCGACGAGACGAACGGCCCGGTGCACATGCTCGGCATGCTCGTGCACAACACGCACGCCACCGACGATCTCCAGGCCCAGGGCATCGCCCTCGTGGACCAGCCCGACCGGTTTGCCGGGTTGGAACAGATCAAGGAGGGAACGGTCATCTTCACCGCGCACGGAGTGTCGCCGCACGTCAAGCAGCGGGCGGTCGAGCTGGGCCTGAAACCGGTCGACGCCACGTGCTCGGACGTCGTCCGGACGCACGAGCTGGTCGCTGACCTCGCCAACAAGGGCTATGACGTCGTCTACATCGGGCGCAAGGGCCACCCCGAGCCGGAAGGCGTGATGGGTGAGGCGCCGGGCAAGGTGCACCTCGTCCAGGACCCCGAGGACATCGACGCGCTCGACCTGCGGAACGACCGGGTCGCGGTCACGTGCCAGACCACGCTTTCGGTGTGGGACACCGAAGACCTGATCGACCGCGTCAAGGCTCGGTATCCGCAGGCCGAGGTGCACAACGAGATCTGCCGGGCGACCCAGGAGCGTCAGGAGGCGGCGGTCGAAGCGGCGCAGCACGTCGACCTCGTGATCGTGGTCGGCAGCCCGCGCTCGTCCAACTCGCTGCGCCTGGTCGAGGTGGTCAAGAAGCTCGGCAAGAAGCCGGCCTACCTGGTCGACAAGTTCGAGGACCTGGACCTGAGGTGGTTTGACGGTGCTAAGAAGGTGGGGGTGACAAGCGGAGCCTCAACTCCCACCCAGCTCACCCGGCGGGTGATCGAGTACCTCGAGGCTCTGGAAGGCCCGGCCTAGGTTTTTCTGGGCTGGCGCAGGCGCCGGATGACGCGGCTCAAGCCGCCGCGCTCGGTCGCGGAAACGGTCGGTTGGGCGGCCGTGGGGGCGGTGGCCGGCGCCGGTTCGGCGGCGGGTGGACTCCCGGCTGTTTCTCCGTCACGTGACGCGGTCCCGCCGGCTGGGCGACGTCGCCTTCTCCGTCTGGGCGCCCCAGCCGCTCTTTCGGGCTGGGCAGGCGCGGCAGCCACCGCAGGCGGCTCAGGCAGGGGTCCGTTGCCCCCGGCCGGCCGGCGCCTTCCGCGCCGGCGGCGGGGTGCCGCGGCCCCGCCTGTCGTTGCGGCTCCTGCTTGCGCCGCGGGTTCTTGGGCGCGCTCTCGGTCGCGCGCGGACAGGTGCCGCCGGCGCACCTTGGCTCCGACCTCGCCTTCGGCGCAGAGCTCGCCATCCGCCCTGTGGACGTCCACCCGCCACACCACGATCGAGTTCGGTGCCCCGCCGATCGGGGCCCGTTTCTGGGTCAGCGTCCAGCGTGCGTAGATCGTGTCGCCCGCGTGCACCGGACGCGGAAACTTCCAGTTGAGCCACACCCACTCCTCGACCGAGGGGACCGGCATGTCGATGGTCCCGAGCCCCAACGCAACCGCCACCAGCAGAGCGGGCGGGGCGACGCGGGCGTGCCCAGGCGCGGCTTCGATCGAAAGGGGAGAGAAATCGCCGGCCACGCCGGCGAACAGAGCGATCTCTGAGTCAGAAATGGTGCGGCGCCGGGTGGTCCATTCGCCACCTAGCGGGAGATCGTCGAAGGAGAGGGGCTCGATCGGCGCGAGTATACCGGGAACGAACTCCTGAGCTCGAGCGTTAACCTATGACAACTTCAGCGCCCGGGAGGGTTTCCCTTGGATCTCGCGGCCGTCTTGCTCGTCACGTCCGTCCTGCTCGTTTTCGCTTTCCTGCTCCTGACGGTGTCGCTGATGCGGCTCCGCGGAACCACCAGGGAGCTCCAGGCCGCTCTCGACGATGAAAGCGGGGCCCGCGATCGGGCCGCGCTCCTGCTGGCGATCGCGTCCGCCGTCAACTCATCGCTCGCCCTGGAGGAGGTCCTGAACGTCGCGCTCACACACGCCGGCCGGATCATGGGCGGGGTCGCGGGGGCCATGTATCTCGTCCAGCAGGGCAAGCCCGAGATGAGAAGGGAAGCCGAGTACAACCTGACCCATCGAGCCCGCGGAGCGATCCGCAAGCTCGACGAGGAACCGGTTCGCACGGCGATCGCCGCCATGCGTCCTCTCGTCGTCAAGCTCGACGAGCGCACCGCGCCGGGAATCGAGGGAGGCGGCCACCCGCAGCACGTGCTCGTTGTCCCGGTGCAGCGCTCGGGACAGCTGATGGGCGCGATGGAGCTCTACCTCAATGCGTGGCGCGAGCTCACTGAGGATCAGGCAGACCTGTTGAACGGTGTCGCGTCCGAGGCCGCGATCGCCATCCGGCACGCGCAGCTCTTCCAGGCCCAGGAGGAGAACGCGCTGACGGACGAGCTCACGAAGCTGCCGAACCGGCGCGCGATGGCTCAGCGATTCCTCCAGGAGATGCAGCGCGCCAAGCGCCATCACAACGCAATCGCATTCCTGATGATCGACCTCGATCACTTCAAGCAGGTCAACGACACGTACGGTCACCTCAATGGCGACGCCGTGCTGGCGGAGCTCGCGTCGATCCTTGTCACCGGCGCTCGCGAATCAGACGTCTGCGCACGGTACGGAGGCGAGGAATTTGGAATGATCCTCCACGAGACGACCGAGCCGGGAGCGCGCACCCTCGCCGAGCGAATCCGGGCGAAGGTTGCGGCGGCCACCTTCCCCGGCGGGCTGAAGCTGACGATCAGCATCGGGGTCGCGGCCACAGACGAGCCGGCCCTGTTCACGAGCTTGATGGAGCGCGCCGACCAGGCGCTTTACGCCGCCAAGCAGGGCGGCCGCAACCAGGTCCGGGTCGCCGACATGAAGGCGCCGCCCAAGCAGGCGCAGCAGCAGCACACAGCCCCCGCGCAAACGTAACCCGCTCCGCAAACGTAACCTGCTTCTTGGATTGGAGCATTTCTGCGTCAACTGCGGAACCGCGCTCCTGCCGAGCGTGATCGAAGGCCGCGACGTTGAGGCGTGCCCGCGAGACGGCTTCGTCCTGTGGCACGACCCGAAGGTGTCGACCGCCGTCGTCGTGGAAGCGGAGGGCGGCATTGTCGTGGGGCGCAGGGCAATCGAGCCTGGCTATGGCCGCTGGTGTTTGCCCGGCGGATTTGTCAACGATGACGAGGACCCCGCGGTGGCGGCAGTGCGCGAGTGCCGTGAGGAGATCTGCGTGCCGGTCGAGCTCACCGGGCTGATCGGCGTTTATCACATCGCCAAGACCGACGCTCCGAGCATGATCGGGATCGCGTACAAGGGCAGCGTGGTGGGTGCGGCTGTCCCGGTCGCCGGCGCGGAGATGCTGGAGGTCGCCGCCTTTCCGCCGGAGTCACTGCCGCCGCTGGCCTTCCCCAGTCACAAGAAGGTGGTCGCGGAGTATGTCAGGTCCCTGGGGCGGCCGGAGGAAGCGGCGCCTCCCTCCGATCGCGCAGCGGCTCCGCGTGCAGCGCGGCCATCACCAGCACAAGCGCCGAGGCAAGCGCGGCCGCAGCGGTGAATCCGGCGGCGTAGCCAAGGTTCTGCACCACCGGGCCGAACACCAGTGGGCCGACCGACAGACCCAGGAACAGGATCGTGCCGTAGACGCCCATCGTGACGCCGCGAGTCGATGAGGCCGACAGGTCGCCGAAGACGACGCCCAGGGCGACGAACGCAATGGCGATGAAGGGGGTGCCTACCGCCAGGACGATGGCGGGACCGACGAACCCCGTCAGGTGGCCCAGCACGACGCAGGCGGCCGACCAGCCGAGCACGCCGACGAACACGATCGGCCAGCGCTGACGCGCGCGGTCCACCAGGCGGCCGCCCGGCAGGCGTGAAAGTCCGTTGGCAACGGCCTGGAGTGCGAGCAGGTAGCCCACCTGCGCGCTGGGCAGACCGAGGCCCTCGCGCCCGAACACGGGGAGGTAGGCGCCCACGGTGCCCAGCACCGCTGTCGCCGCGACCAGCCCAATCGACACAGGGATGAACGTGCGGTTGGAAAGCAGGGCCTGCAGGGGCGCACGAAGGTTGAGACCTCGACCCGTATGCTGCCGGGTCCCGCTCGCGACGAAAGCGGCCGGCGCCGCAAATAGCAGAAGCGCTGTCGTCAGCGCAATGTCCGTCGGGATGGTGACCCAGCGGAGCGCGACGCCGGCGATCGACGGCCCGAGGAAGAATCCGGCCTGCATCGAAAAGGTCAACCAGCCCATGGCGCGTCCAAGGCGGTTGCCGGACGTGGATTCCGTGACGGCGCTGTAGAGCGCCGCCTGCTGGGCGCCGGCTGCCAATCCACCGATCACCTGCCAGATGAACAGCGGTGCGACGCTGGGCGTGAACGCCGTCGCGAGCTGTGATCCCGCCGCCAGGACGAACGAGATGCCCAGCAGGGCGCGAGCGCCGAAACGATCCACGAGGACCCCCGAGGGCAGCGAGAGCAGCGCCGCCGCCAGGGTCGAGACGGAGTAGAGAGCGCCGACCTCGACTCTGCTGGCGCCAAGCTCGTGCGCGTACAGCGGCACGGTGAGGCCGCGAGCCGAGAGGGCCGCGAAGGACGCGCCGGCGGCAAGGTAAAGCGCAACCGTCCGGCGCGAGTCCGGGACGGTCACGCGCACGAACCCAAGATAGCGGCGAATGGTCGGCGAGCGGGTGCGGCGACTGACGCTCGGCGTGGCGGTTTGCGCTGGCCGCGCTCCAATCGTCTGGGCGTTCTGTCGCCGCCGTGACACAGACTCCCTGGTGGTCTCAGCTCATAGGTGCGTGACGCTGCCGAACGTCACGGCGACGCCGTCCACGATGAGCTCCCCGCCGGGCCCGACGTCCTCGGCCCTTCCCTCGATGACGCTTGCCCCCAGGTCGACACGCACCTGTCGTCCCAGTGTGTCTGAAAGCGCTCTCCATGAAACGAGCACGTCTTCCAGGTCGGCCACCGCCCACCGGTCGAGCTCGACGCGCAATCGATCCAGCAGCAGGTCGCGGTCCTGCTCGAGCCTCGCGGCGCCAGGCGGCGCCCACGTCAGGTTGATGCCGACACCGCAGATCGCCGTGGTCGGCCTGACCTCGACGAGGATTCCGCCCACCTTGGCGCCTTCCAGCAGCAGGTCGTTCGGCCACTTCAGCCGGACACCGCTGCCGCACGCGTGGGCGGCCGCCACGCCCGCCGCCAGGCTCAAGGCCGGGTTCGGCGGCAGCACGAACGAAACCAGGAGCGCGGTTCCGGGCGGCGACTCCCACCGCCGATCAAGGCGGCCCCGGCCCGCCGTCTGGTGATCCGCGACCACGATCGAGCCGATCGACATCGGGCGCGCGACGTCCTGCGTCGAGGTGACCGACTTGCGTCGCACGACCCTCCGGCTTGGCTGGCCCACGCGCCGGTAAGCTAACAGCACTATGAGGTCCCACCGCGCGATCACCCTTGTGGTGATGATGGCCCTGGCTCTGGGCCTTCTCGCGTTCATGACGGCCGGCGCCATCCGGAGCTTCGACAGCCGCAGCCTCGTCGCGCTCGCGGTGGTGGTCGCCGTCAGCGCGGTCGCTGGCGTCGCGTTCAGCTGGGGGCGGTATTACCGGCGCG
Organism: Candidatus Dormibacteraceae bacterium; assembly: GCA_050734495.1. GTDB lineage: Bacteria > Chloroflexota > Dormibacteria > Dormibacterales > Dormibacteraceae > Palsa-870. The sequence goes on along the minus strand of JBOHUQ010000067.1, from coordinate 7,724 downwards.
TTCCGCGCCCTGATCGTTAACGATGCTGCGCCTCGGCTATAAGGCTTCGGCCGAACAATTCGGCCCGCGTGAGCTGCTCGATTTCGCGGTCGCAGCGGAAGCCAACGGATTCGAAAGCATTTTCGTCAGCGATCACTTTCAACCGTGGCGTCATTCGGATGGCCACGCGCCATTTGCGATCGCGTGGCTCGCTGCCACGGGCGAGCGGACGAAGCACATTGCCCTCGGCACATCGGTCGTGACCCCGACTTTCCGATATCACCCGGCCATCGTGGCCCAGGCCTTTGGGACGCTGGGGTCGCTCTTTCCTGACCGTGTCATCCTCGGGGTTGGCACAGGCGAGCACTTGAACGAGGGCGCACTCGGCATCGCATGGCCCGACCAGAAGGAGCGCTTTGCCCGGCTTCGGGAGGCGGTCAAGCTGATCAGACTCCTCTGGACGGAGCAGTCCGTCACCTTCGACGGCGAGTACTACCACACGCGCAACGCGACGATCTACGACCGCCCTGCTCAACCGGTACCGATTTACGTGGGGGCAGGGGGCCCTCAGGTGGCGAAGTTCGCCGGGCGCGCGGGGGACGGGCTCATCTGCACCTCGGGCAAGGGAATGGAGCTTTACTCCGAGCAGTTGCTCCCGTCGTTCGCGGATGGAGCCAAGGAATCAGGTCACGATCCGAACCGGCTCGATCGGATGATCGAGGTCAAGGTGTCCTACGACACGGACCGCTCTCGCGCCATGGAAGACACCAAGATCTGGGCGGCGCTTGCGCTGCCGGCGGAAGCGAAGGCCGGGGTGGACGATCCCCGCGAGATGGAGCGCCTGGCGCGTGGCGTCGAGGAGGTCGCGCACCGGCGGTGGCTGGTGTCGAACGACCCGGACGAGCACATCGAACAGCTCAAGCCATACCTGGATCTGGGGTTCAACCACCTCGTCTTCCACGCACCCGGCGATGACCAGCTGCGCTTCATCAAGCTCTATGCGGAGCAGATCCTCCCGCGCCTGCGAAAGCAGTGGGGTGGCTAGAGGTGACGACCTGGGTGGTCGTCTTGATCAAGGATTTCAACTCCGCCAAGCAGCGCTTGCAGCCGGCGCTGGGCCCGAAGGCGCGCCGAGAGCTTGCGCGGCACAACGCCCAGCTGGCCGTGCGCGCGGCGGCAGCAGGCGACCAGGTGCTCGTCGTGGCCGGCAGCGAGGGTGTGGCGGCGCTGGCGCGGGGATGGGGGGCGGAAGTCCTGGCGGAGCCGCGGCAGGAAGGTCAGAACGTGGCCGCGGCGCGGGGCATCGCCAAGGCTGTCGAGGGCGGCGCCGGCGCGGTGCTGCTCCTCTCCAGCGACTTGCCGCTCGTGACCGCCGGCGAGGTGCGCGAGGTGCTCGAATCCGCGGCGCGAATGACCGCCCCGGTGGTGGTGGCGGTGCCGGCCGTCGGGCGGGGCGGCACCAACGCGCTGTACCTTCGACCGCCACACGCCATCGCGCTGCACTTCGGTTCTGACTCGCTGGCCAAGTTCCGGCAGGAGGCGCTGAGCCGCGGTGTCGAGTTCGCGGTCCATCACTCCGACGCCATGGCGCTCGACCTGGACGAGCCTGGCGACCTGGCGCGGTTGCGGCGTGCGGTGTGACGCACTTCGAGCTGATCGCCGTCGAGGGCCTGCCTGAGGTCCGTCCCGGCGACGACCTCGGCGAGCTCATCATTTCGAGAAGCAAGCTCGAAACGGGAGACATCCTGGTCGTTGCGCAGAAGGTGGTGTCGAAGTCCGAGGGACGGCTCGTCAGCCTTCGCACGGTTACGGCAAGCGATGAAGCCGTGCGCATTGCGTCCCGGCTCGTGGCGTCGCCTGACCCTCGAATGGTGCAGGTCGTGCTCGACGAAAGCGTTCGGGTGATTCGGTCCGAGCGGGCGCTGATCACAGAGACCCGCCATGGTTTCGTGTGCGCGAACGGAGGCGTCGATCACTCGAATGTTCCAGGCGACGACCAGCTGACGCTTCTTCCCGAGGATCCCGATGCCAGCGCCCACCAGCTGCGCAAGCGGTTACGCGAGCTGACCCGAGTAACGGTCGGTGTGATCGTCTCCGACACTTTCGGCCGGCCGTGGAGGCTGGGCATCGTCAACGTCGCGCTGGGCGTCGCAGGCCTGCCCGCGTTGCTGGATCTGCGGGGCAGCCTCGATGACCAGGGCAAGCCGCTTCAGGCAACAGTGCTGGCCCTCGCGGACGAGCTGGCGGCGGCGGCAGGCCTGGTCATGGGGAAGACCAATCGAGCTCCGGTCGTGATCATCCGTGGACTCTCGCTGCACGGGAGCGGCGCCGGTCGAGACCTGGTGCGGCCCGCGGCCGAGGACCTCTTCCGCTGAGGACGGTCGTGCTGGCGGGCGGCACGGGCGGCGCCAAGCTTGCAACCGCAATCCAGGGCAAGCTGCCGCCGGGACAACTCACGGTCATCGCGAACACGGCGGACGACGACGAGTTCTGGGGTCATCTCGTGTCACCGGACGTTGACGCGGTGATCTACCGGCTCGCCGGTGTGTTCAACGAGACGGCCGGCTACGGGGTGAAAGACGACACCTTCCACGTGCTCGATGCGCTGGCCCGCCTGGGCGAACCGGTGTGGTTTCGGATCGGCGACAGGGACTTTGCGACGCATCTGCTGCGCACGGAGATGCTGGGTCGCGGCTGCACGCTGACCGAATGCGCGCTGGCCCTGTGCGCCCGCTTTGGTCTGAGCGCTCGCGTTCTACCCATGACCAACGAGCGGGTGAGGACGCGGTTCGTGACCGACCGAGGCGAGTTTTCGTTTCAAGAATATTTCGTGCGCGAGCGGCTGTCTCCTCCGCTACGCGGCATCGAGTTCGCGGGGATCGATTCAGCGAGGCCCACTCACGAGGTCATCGCCGCGCTGGAAGAAGCGGACCTCGTCATCATCGGCCCGTCCAACCCTTTGATCTCGATCGCACCGATCCTCGAGGTGATCGGCGCGCACATTCCGCGCGAGCGTGCGGTGGCGATCACGCCGATCGTTCGCGGCGTGGCGCTGAAAGGGCCGACGGTCGAGATGATGCGGGCGGTCGGTACCCAACCAACTCCCGTCGCAATCGCGCTCATGTATCGCGCCAAGGTCGCCAGCTTTGTGCTCGACATCCGAGACCGGGAGCTCGCGGGAAAGGTGAGCGATCTGGGACTCAGGGCGCTGGTGTTCGATACCGTGATGGCCGATGGCGGGGAAGCTCTAGCGGGCGCGGTCCTCGAAGCGTTTACCTGACCGGCGAGCCGGCCACCATGATCAATACGCCGATCAACACCGCGACAAGCCCCACCACGAGCACCGCGTACTGGGCGATCGCCACGGCCTGACCTGGCGCCCCCGCCACGCCTTCGCCCTCGTCCAAATCCGTCTCGGGCGCATTGCCGGAAGCCAGCGCCCACGAGCCGGCCGGGGCTGCCTCGTGATCCTTCCCTCTCTTCTTTTTCTTTCGCTCAGGCTCGGCGGAGACGGACGCAGACTCCTTGGCTTCGCTCACAACCGACCACTCGGCCGGGGAGGCCGCGGCGGCAGCGGGCCGAATGGGCTCGAGCGGTGTGACCGGCTGGGCCGGCTCCGGTGCGAGCGCCGGGGCCGGCGTCCACACCTCTTCGGCGGGCGCTGGTTCGAAGGCGGGTGGAGGGGCTGGAGGAGCCTCGAACTGGCCTGGCGGCGGGACGCTGGCGCCGACGTCCCAGGGTGAGCTCGAGGGCGCTTCGGGGGCTCCCCTCATGGCGGGCGCGGCGGCCGCCGGGGGCGGCTCGTAAGCGGATGCCTCGTATGTGGCGCCTGGGGCCCGGGAGGCAAAGGGGGATGCTCCCCCCGAGCCGGCCGCGGCTTCCTCCGGCTGCTCGGTCCTTCCGTGCGGGGCGAGCGTGCGTTGCCGGGCGGCCCGGACCTTGTGCTCGATCTGGGAGCGTCGCGCCGAATACATCGAGCGTTTGTCGACTGACTTGCGGCGCAGTACGAAGTAGATCGCCACGATGCCGAGCAGGGCTGCAGCCGGGCCGACTATCAAGGCTATGGGCATCAGGCGCCGATTATCGGCGATCGGTGGGCATGTGTGACAATCGCCGCCGTGGCTCTCTACGACCGCGTGCAGGCAGAGCTTGTCGAATCGCGGCGCCGACGCGACGCTGTCACGCTGGACACTCTCTCGCTCCTGAAGAGCGAATTGGTGAAAGCCAGCAAGGAAAGCGCGGCTGGTGGAAAGATCGACGACGAGCTCGTGGTGCGCCTCGCCCGCAAAGAGGTGAAGCGCCGCGAGGAGGCGATCGAGGTCTACCGGAAAGCGGGGCGGGAGCACTCGGCGCGACGTGAGGAAGCGGAGATGGTGGTGTTGAGGTCGTTCCTCCCCGCGTCGATGAGCGAGGTTGACGTGGAGGCTGAGGTCGCCGCAGTCATCGCGCTGTTGAAGCCGCAGGGTCCGAAGGGATTCGGATTGGTGATGAAGGAGGCGACCGCAAGACTGGCCGGCCGGGCCGAGGGCGCGCAGGTCGCGGCCGCCGCGCGCAAGTTACTTGGCTCCTGAGACCACCCGGAAAGCCAGAGAGAAACCAAAGAAGCCGGCCAAGAAGTCAGCCAGGAAGTCGTGGATGTCGCCCCCGCCTCCGCGTGGGGCCAAAAAGCGGGCGTTGATGACGGTCGAGCGGTTGCGAGACCTGTATCCAGCGGTCACCGAGCTTGCCCACCAGGATCCCTTCGAGCTCGTGATTGCGACCATCCTGTCCGCGCAGACGACGGATCGATCTGTGAACCTCGTCACGCCCGAGCTTTTCAAGCGCTATCCGACCGCTGCGGACCTCGCCGCGGCCGAACCCGCCGCGGTTGAGGCGATGATCAAACCGACCGGGTTCTTCAGGCTCAAGACGCGCCGGATCATCGATGCCAGCCGCAAGATCTGCGACCTGTTCGGCGGAGAGGTGCCGTCCAACCTGGATGACCTGGTCAAGATTCCCGGGATCGGTCGGAAGACTGCGAACGTGATCCTCGGAGTCGGCTTCAACGTGCCGGGATTCGCGGTCGACACCCACGTCACGCGGCTGACGAACCTGCTGGGCCTGGTGAAGACCCGCGACCCGGTGAAGATCGAGCACCAGGTGTGCGCGATGGTCCCGAAGGAAGAGTGGACGGGCCTATCGCTCCGCCTGATCCTGCACGGCCGGCGAATCTGCATCGCCCGCCGGCCTCAGTGCGAGGAATGCGTTCTCAACGACTTCTGCCCGTCCTCGACGACGCGCCCCAAGCGCCGCGCCCAAAAACAGACAGCTTGAATCGAGGGCCCAGCGCGCAAAGCGGCGACAAGGATGGAACTCATGAACAGCTTGTTGAGGACGAACAGTTGTTCTAGCATGTCCGAATGGAAGCTCCCGAGCCCCGGCAGGCCGGCGTGGAGTACCTCGAGGTCCCGTGTAAGTCCGCCCTCAACCCGGTCAAGGGCATGTTCTTCGGATGGTCGCTCAACCCGTACACCGGCTGCGAGCACAGGTGCGCTTTCTGCTACGTCCGCGCCTTCGAGCTTCGCGCGGACCGGCCATCGGATGATCGATACGGCCGCGCGATCCGGGTCAAAGTCAACGTCGCCGGCGTGCTCCGCGCGGAGCTCTCACGAAAGTCGTGGCGCAAGGAAACGGTCGTGATCGGCGCCGCCACCGATCCCTACCAGCCTGCCGAGGGCCGCTACAAGCTGACCCGTCAGTGTCTGGAGGCGCTGCGCGATTTCTCCAACCCCGCCTCGATGATCACCCGCGGTCCCATGATCGTGCGCGACCTCGACGTGCTGACCGACCTGGCGGGTCGGGCGAACCTGCACATCACGTTCAGCATCCCAACAGTGGACGAAGAGGTCTGGCGCCGGACCGAGCCAGGTACGGCCCATCCGAAGCAGCGACTGCGAGCAATCGAGAAGCTGGTTGCCGCGGGCATCGATGTCGGCGTCGGCATGGCTCCGATCCTGCCCGGCCTCTCCGACCGGCCCGATCGCCTCGAAGCCGTGGTCAAGGCCGCCCGGGCAGCGGGCGCGACCGGGCTCTGGGCTGGAATGCTCCACCTCAAGGATGGCACCCGCGAGCACTTCATGTCCGTCCTCGCAAGGCATTGGCCCGAGCTGGTGCCTCGCTACGAGGCGGCCTACCGCGAGCGGGCGTACCTCCCGCCCGCCCTCGGCGAGCCGACCATGAGGACCGTTTCCCGACTCCGAGAGGTCCACCGCATCTCCGACCGGCGCCAGCTCATCCTCAAACCACCGGCCGAGGCCGAGCAACTCTCCCTACTGAATTAGGATTTCGGACATGCGAAGTCCGATTGACGTGCTGGCCGGCAGGGTGGGCGGCTTCCAGAAGATGGAGATCGCTCGCCGCACCGTGCCGTGCTACAAGCACGTGATCGAGCAAGACGGAGAGAATCTTTCCGTCTGCCTGCTGGTCGATTCGGGAAAGCTCTACCGCTTCCCATTCGAGACCGCGAAAGGCATCAAAGGTCTGGGCATCAAAGCGCGCTACCTGCGCGGAGAGATGGAGCACCTGCGGCTGCGCGAGTTCCAGCCGGGCCTGTGTCGTTATGTCGAAAGAGCCGACAAAGCCGGCTGAGTCGCTCGTCCAGCAGCTGCTCGCGGAGCGCCGCGAGCTGAAGGTCACGGTCGAGCGCCTGCGCCTGGACCTTGCCGAGGTCCAGACCACCGCCGGAGGGCCTGACCCGCGGGTGCGTGAGCTGCAGGGAGAGATCGAGCGGCTCAGGTATCAGCTCGCGTCGGCGCGCGCCGAGGCCGGGCTCAGGCGCGACGAGCGCGACGAGCTGCGCGCCGGAATCGAGCACGTGCTGGTGCAGATCTCCGAGCGCTGACAAAAAGCAAGGGTCCCACGGAGCGGGGGCCCTTTGATTTAGAAGGCCTGGGACTCAGTTGACCGAGTTCGCCAGCTGGTCGACGTACTTGTTGATGTACTGGCCGATCCCAGGGGCAGGGATGCGCTGGCCGGTGCCCTGGAGCGCCTGGATCATGAAGATGACCCAATAGATGAAGCCGACGATGGTGACCACAAAGACGAGCGCGTTCACGACTGGAATGAGGCTCAGGATGAGGTTCACGACGGACAGGCCGCCGAAGACGACGATCGAGTTGGCGGCGTTCCACTTGACGTCCGGATCGTCCTTGCCGACGAACAGGAATATGAGCCCTGTCAGCCAGCCCAGAAGATAGGCAAGGATCGTGTACGTCTTCTTGTTGCTTCCCGCGGCGCTCGGCGTCCCCCCCATGGGTGCCGGTTGCGACGGGGGCGGAGGTGGCATCTGCGACATTTGGCTCTCTCTCCTTCCGGTTGCGGGTTGTTGCGCGCCCGATTATGGGTCGAATTACGCCAAAACGCCATAGCCGGACGACGGTTCGGTTGAACGTGATCTGGCATTCCATGCACTCTGCTAGGCTCCCGAGGAGATGACCGATTCCGGTCAAACCCCCGAGACGCCGCCCGACTCTTTGATGCCAGGCGGCCCTCCGTGGGCCCCGAATTCGCAGGACTTTCCCGCCGAAGGCGCGCCTCGCCCGGCGGGGCATACGCCCGCCCCGGCAACCCCGGTCAGCCCTTCACCCGCCCCGCTGCCCTACTCCGACGTCTCCGCCACGATGCGGCTGATCCCTGTGCCGCCGCCGTCGGCTCCGCCGCCGCCGATCCCGGTGAAGGTGACGACCCCACCGCCCCTGGCAGGCGAG
>JBOHUQ010000066.1:0-6981 GCA_050734495.1 Candidatus Dormibacteraceae bacterium | reverse complement strand
GTCGACTTCGGCGGTCAGGCGACGCGCCGCCGCGTGCTCACCGTATTCGACGATCTCGCCGCCGCGGGAACCTCGGTCGGCGGCGCCCCGGTAGGTTGCGCAGCCGAACTCGGTGACGGCAAACGGCTTGCCCTCATCCATCTGTGGCCGCAGCCCGCGCGGAGGAACGGGGCGTTGGCCACATCCCGGTAGCCGGCGTCGGTGGCGATTACGTCGAAAGGCGACCAGTCCACGCCCTCGAAGGGCAGCGAGGCGTGCTTGGTGAAGAAGGCGCCTGGGTCGAGAGCCGGCGCGAGATGCTTCGCAAGGCTCGGTTGCGGGCGCTGGATTGCCTGGCCGAGATTCACATGTCCACCGGTGAGCGTGCGTTGGCCCTCCGTGCGGCAGAGGAGGCGATCGAGCTCGAGCCGTTCCGTGAGGCTGGCTATCGCCGCCTCATGTTGGTTCATGAGGCGAGCGGAAACCCGGCTGAGGCACTGCGTGTTTACGCGAAGCTGGAAGCCCTACTCGAGGCGGAGCTGAGTACGGGCCCTGGTCCAGAAACCCGTCAACTCTTTCATGAAGTCGCCAACAGAGCTGGCCAGAGGCAAACCGATCTCGCAAAGCAGTAACTCGGCCAGCAGCCGCCACTGCACCTCCCAGCCACTGGATCACCCGCCGGCGACCGACCAGCTTGTTCTTGACGCGGCGCTCTATCGCTTTGGATCGCCGCTGACCAGTGGTGATAGCTCTTGAGGAGTTGCTCGGACCGAGGCACCTATGCGGGCTTGACCTGGACAGAATAAATGCCCAAAGACATTTCCCAAACGCCAAGGCGTTTGTGAGGCACTAAGACATTGCTCTGGGAACTCAGTTTGACCTTGGAAAGAGGGCCCGATTCCGTGGGAGATTCACATAGAACACCTGTTTGCCAACACGCGCGGCGTCCGAAGGCCCGGATCAGCAGGACATGCAGCTGGCCGCGGCACGTGAGATTCGCCGGGTGCTCCGGCCGGGCGGGACAGTGATGCTCGCGGACCTTGACGTGACCGGCGCGGGCTTTGGGACGCGCCTGCACCTGCGCCTGGCCGGCATGTCCCGGATGCGGCGGTACGCGCCTGCGCTCGAACCGCTTCTTATCACGTTGACGAATTTGTCTGGGCGTCAGCCGAGTCTCTTGCCGCTTGACGGCGGCACGGCGGATGTCGTGGTCTCCACTCTTGTGCTACACCACCTCCCGAGCAGCCGCTGGCTTTGGTGAGATCCAGACCGGTTAGGCCGGGCGTGGCTGGGCTACGCGCGCGGTGTCAACCCGTGATTGATCCCGGGCTCGATCAGACCTGCTTTCGGCGCAGCGCGACATAGAGGACGGCCGAGACCACGCACAGGTAGGCGAGCCAGTACACGACGTCACCCGGGCCGGAAGCGCCCGGGATCCGCGAGAGCTCGTCCGCCAGGATCTGCGCCGGCGTCGCCTGGAGTCCGGGGCAACCCGTCTCGCACAAGGTGGCGACATTCAGCGTTGTGATATCCCGGGCAAGGTTGCTGAGCAGCTGATGGGGAACGAGCCAGTAGAAAGTCTCGATGGCCGGACGCATGACATGGTCCGTGATGACATTGTTCACCACCATTGCATGCAGAGTGCTGACCTGGTCCTGCACGAAGCTGAATGCGACCACTATGGCCGCCGCCACGATGTTGTTCAGGTAGACGGTCAGGATCATCACCAGGACCATGAGCAGCAAGTAGTTCGCGCCGTTCGAAGCGAAGAACCAGAAGAGCACCTCGACGTGGCCGCCGCCGTCCAGCGCCACCACCAGCAGCGACCCGGCGGTGAAGATGGCGACGATCAGGACCAGCAGGGAGAGCGCCGCCGCGAGCTTGCCGGACGCGTAGCTCAACCGGGTGACCGGCTTGGCCAGGATCGCAACGATGGCGCCCGAGTCGAGGTCGTGGTTGATGACGATCATCCCGATGGCAAAAGCGCATAGCTCGATCGCCAGCCCATCGACGCGACTGATCGCGCCGAGGACGAAGATCGCCTTGTCGTTGACTGAACGGAAGCCGGGGAGGAAGATCGGTGCGAGTCCTATCCCGGCCGTGAGAAAGATGGCGATGCCCGAGAACACGAGCAGCAGGCGGCGGCGGCTGAGCTCGACGAGCGTGTAGCCCGCGACAGCGATGGCGGCCATCAGTTTAGCCCCCGTCCCGGGGAGGATCGGCCATGAATCCCGGCAAACCTGGCGCGGGCGCCGAGCTCGCGACCAGCTCCATGAAAACCGCTTCGAGCGTCTTGCCTTCTGGGACCAGCTCGTGGATCGAGCCTTCATTCAGGATGCGGCCCCGAACCATGATCGCCACGGTGTCGCAGACACGCTCCACCTCGCTGAGCAGATGGCTGTTGAGCAGGATGGCCGTCCCCTGCGCTTTGAGTCCGGCGATCATGTTGCGCACGTCGCGGCGGCCAATCGGGTCGAGGTCGGCGGTGGGCTCGTCGAAGATGAGAAGCCTGGGACGGCCGAGGATGGCCTGCGCCAGGGCGAGCCTCTGCTTCATGCCTTTGGAGAAACGGCGCACCTGCCGGCGCTCGCCCGCAAGGCTCGCCCATTCGAGAGTCTCGGGGATCCGCCGGCGGCGCTCGGCGCCTGACAGCCCCAGTAGCCGCCCGAAGTAGTCGAGCACCTCGTCCGCGCGAAGGAATTTCGGAAAGTCCGGATCCTCCGGCGCAAAGCCAACCTGAGCCCTAGCGGCGGCATCGCCCGGGACGGAGCCGAAAAGGCTCACGTGGCCGTTCGTCGGACGCGTCAAGCCGACTATCGACTTGACGATCGTGGACTTGCCGGCGCCGTTGGGACCAAGCAGACCGAAGGCCTGACCAGGCTCGAGCGTCAGCGAAACGCCGTCGACCGCGAACGGATCATGCCGGCGATATTGCTTCCGAAGGTCTTTTACCTCGACGACTGCGGTTGTGCTCATGTCCTCAAGCCTGATTGCGGGTCGCACTCGCGTCGTCCGCAATTCGGCCGATTCTCCTCATCATTTCGGAGGACGTACTTCGCCGCGAATCACGACTAAATTTCTCTCGTGAGCATTGCTCGCAACTGGTGGCGCAGGCTCGCTTCCGTCGACCAGCAAACGCTGGATGTGCTGCTCGTAGGGTTTCTTGTCGTCGCCTCGGTGGCGGATTGGGCCCTGACTCAGCACTCACGGTTTGACCTGCCAGATAGACTGGTGGTCGCAGGGTCAGTGATCTTACGGCGGCGCCATCCGCTTGCAGGCTTTGCGATCGCAATCGTAGCCAAGACGCCGTTCGGCATCGGGCCTGAGGGTTTCCTGGCGCTCGGCATCGACGCCTACGCCGTCGGCGCATATAGCACTGTGCGATGGCGATCGTTCCTCGCGCTCCTGATCGGTGGGGCGACGCTTATTGCGGACGGGTCCGCCTTCCTGTTCATCGTCATGGCATGGCTAATCGGCGATACCATCCGCGATCGCCGCGCCGCCGAAGCCGCACTCGAGCGTGAGCGTGCGGCAAGCGACCGGGGCGCCGTGGAAGAGCGAGCCCGCATCGCTCGCGAGCTGCACGATGTGGTCGCCCATGCGGTGAGCGTCATCGTCGTGCAGGCAGAGGCGGCGAAGAACATGTTGCACCGAGATCCGGCGCGCGCGTCACAAGCGATCGAGGCCGTAGCATCGAGCGGCCGTGAAGCGCTGGGTGAACTTCGTCAGCTGCTTCAGGTTCTCGATTCATCCGATTCCCCCGCCCCTCTCGCGCCGGCGCCGACAGCAAACGACATCGACGAGCTCGTGAACCGTGTGCGCGTTGCAGGGCAGCAGGTTGAGTACCGGATTGAGGGCAAACCGCGGCATCTCGCGCCTGCGCTCGGCTTGACGGCCTATCGGGTTGTGCAGGAGGCGCTCACGAATACGGTCAGGTATGCGACAGGCGCTCGGACCGAGGTGACAGTCGGCTATGAGCCGGATCGACTTATCGTCGAAGTCGTCGATCACGGCGGACGGTCGCAAGCTGCAGCAGCCGTTGGTTCGGGCAACGGGCTGCGAGGGATTCGTGAACGTGTGGCGATCCTGGGTGGAGCGATCTCCACCGAGCCTACCGAGGACGGTGGTTTCGCCGTGCGCGCGACTCTGCCGTATCCATCGGCGTGACACGCCCGATCCGAGTACTGATCGTGGACGACCAGACGCTCGTCCGCAGCGGTTTCCGCCTCGTACTCGAGGGACGCGATGGCATCGACGTTGCAGGTGAGGCCTCCAACGGCGAGGAGGCGGTCTCTGCGGTAAGACGGATGCGTCCAGATGTCGTCCTGATGGACGTACGGATGCCGGTAATGGACGGCATCGAAGCCACGCGACGGATCCTCGCTCTCGGCGGAGCTTGCCGCGTGATCGTGCTGACAACCTTCGACCTGGACGACTACGTGTATGGCGCGATGGCGGCGGGTGCGAGCGGGTTCCTGCTCAAGGACGTGACCGGGGATCAGCTGGCCGCGTCGATCCGGCTCATCGCGACCGGTGATGCTCTGCTCGCCCCAACCATCACCCGACGGCTGATCGAGCGCTTCACGAAACCGGGTTTGGCGGCGGGCGGACGTCTTTCATCTCTGACGGCTCGCGAGATGGAGGTGCTCAAGCACCTTGCGCGCGGCCTGAGCAACGCCGAGCTTGCGGCCGAGCTGCATGTCGAGGAGAGCACCGTGAAGTCACACGTCGCGCGCGTGCTGGACAAACTCGGACTGCGGGACCGGGTGCAGGCGGTGATACTGGCTTATGAAGCTGGCCTGGTCAACGTTCAGCACCGGAACACCGCGCAATGACGTCAGCGCATTCGTGCCACGTACGGCCTTGCGCGTGGACCATCGCTCGGAAATGCGAAGCCCATGTCGCACGGGTCGAGTAGCCGGAGGGAGTTTCACCCCCCGGCCCTCTCAGATCCCCGCATGAAACTCTCGCTTCACGGGGCTCTTCCTACTCAGCCAGTGGCCGCGCACCGTGTCCCCAGTGGACGAAGAGATGTGGTTCACGTCTGGCGACGTTGGCCAGAAACCTCCGCGCCCGTCCGGGGTGCCCGTGCAGCTTCTTGTACTTCCGCAAAGCCCAACGGATCAAATATTCGTTGACCCCCCGGAGCGTGAACTGCAGCCAGGACGGATAGTAGCGTCCGTAGTAGCTGAGCCAGCCCCGTACCGATTGGTTGACCTCCTGGGCCAGATCCTCCAGCGTCAGCCCGCTGCGCAGATGAAGTTTCCAGCCTCGTATTTCCCGTCGCATCGCCTTGCATGCCTCGTCGCTCACTGCCGGCAGAAAGCTGAGGAACATCTCCTCGGTCTTCCGATTCTTGGTCAGTCGCGCCCGAAACTCATACCCAAGGAAGTTGAACCGCCGGTGCTCGTGAGAGCCTTGGCGGCGGCCATCCCGGCAGTACACGATTCGTGTCTTGTCCGAGTTCACTTTCAACCCAACCTCGGTCAGCCGCTTGGTGATGGCGGCCAGCACGTACTTGGCCTGTTGCTCACTACGACAGTGGATTACCGCGTCGTCGCAATACCGCTCGAATGGGACCGCCGGGAACTCCCGCTGCATCCACATGTCGAACGCGTAATGCATGAAGAGGTTTGCCAAAATGGGCGAGATCGCGGAGCCCCTGCGGGCTGCCTTGATCCCTTACCTGCAACGTGCCGTCCCCCAGTTGCAGCGGGGCTTTCAGCCATCGCTCCGTGTAGAGGAGGATCCACTTGAGGTCGGTATGTCTGCCCACCGCCCTCAGTACGAGGGAGTGTGGAATGGTGTCGAAAAATTTGGCGATGTCCAGATCGATTATCCAGTCCATCCGCCAGCACCGCTCCCGGCAGATCCCCACCGCGTCCAGCGCCGAACGCCCCGGCCAGTATCCATAGGAGTTGGGGTGGAACGACGGCTCCACCTGCGGCTCCAGATACATCTTGACGACCGTTTGGGCAATTCGGTCGGCCACTGTGGGCACCCCTAGAACGCGCTTGCCCCGGCCTCCCGGGAAGTAGCTCCCCGAGGACAGCCGATTCCAGAGCTTGTACAACAACGCTCAGCACTTCGGCTTTTGGCCGACGCACCTTGTGGTGGTTGTTCGACTGTCCTCGGGTGCCCCGCTGACTCCTGCAAGCGCCTGTACAGACCGGGAGGATTGAGGGTTCGCGAGATCGTCGCGGCGGCCGACGAGGGCGGCATCCTACGAAGCAGATGTCCCCCTGCCGGATAGATCGGGACTTCAGGCAGCGGCCGCCTCATCGAGCCGGAGTTTCAGCTCCATACGATCGGGCGGCAGGCACTCGGTCTCACTGCAGACTTGGTAATGGAGCACGATCTTGAGATCGATCGGGCCATGGCCCGGTGGCACTCTGACCGCAAACGGCACGAGTACCTGGATACGTCCTTCGTAGACATGGAACTGCTCATCCAGTCCCTCGACCACGAACGGTCGTGCAAGGGGATATTGAGCCGGCCGTACTTCGACTTCGGGGATGCCTGAGAGCTCGACGGTGATCGCCTGATAACCCTCTGGAATGGGCCGACCATATATGTGCCACCCCGCGTCAATATCGATGACCACGTGGAGCCTGGTCTCTTGCCAGCGCACGTACTCTGAGGAATCCGTCACAGCACCGACCTTGATGTGGCCCGCCGCCGCCGCGCCCTGCGGACCAACGGGCACCAGGGTCACATCGAGGGCCTCCTCGACAAGCTTGAGTGCGCCCTCGCGCACGCGGTAGTTCTCCCCGATTCTTTTGTCCACGACCCGCCCGGCTTCGTCGACGGCGAAGGTCACCGGGTATGCCACACCCAGCTGATGCTCTTTGGTCTGGATACCGAACACCGCATGGTGCGCTTCCAGGTCACGGTCCAGGAGGCCGAGTTTCGTGATCACCCGGCTGCCCACATCGGCCAGGAGCGGAAAGAGAATGCCTTTGGCGCTCGCAAATTGACGAAGTACTTCAGGCGGATCGTAAC
>JBOHUQ010000065.1:0-13869 GCA_050734495.1 Candidatus Dormibacteraceae bacterium | reverse complement strand
CATCCGCTGTTCGCAATGTCCTGGGGCACGCGGAAAGAGGTGACCAGCAGGCCGATCGTGGGCACCATCCACGCGAGGGTGAGGCTGATGACCGCGATGTGCAGCACGACTCCACCGATCCGGTCGGTGATCCACCGCGGAGACCAGCTGACCGCGACGGAACTGGTGGGCGCTGCTGTTGCGACGCTCATCGCCTTGCCTCCACCGCCCGGAATTGACGAAGGTTGAAGATCAGAACCGGGATGACTGTCGCAAGCAGGATGACGGCCACCGCGCTGGCGTTTGCGTAGTCACTTGGGAAGTGCTGGTACAGGAGCTTGTACATCCTGTTGGCCAGAACGTCCGTGTCGTAGTTCCCGTTCGTCATCGCGTAAACGATGTCGAAAGCCTTGAGCGCGAAGATCACGAGGGTGGTCCCGACCACCACGACCGTGGGCATCATCAGCGGAAAGATGACGCGGCGAAAGATCGTGATCTCGCCGGCACCGTCCACCCGGGCGGCCTCGAGGAGGTCGGCCGGGATGCCTTTGAGCGCGGCCGACAGGATCACCATCGAAAAGCCGACGATCCCCCATACCGCGGCCGCGATGATCGCCAGGTTGTTGAGCGGGAACAGGCCGAGGATGGGAGTCGTGTCCTGGATCCACGTGCGTGGGTCCTGGTGGAGCACGGTGCTGAGGATGGCGTTGAGCGTGCCCGTCTGGGCTTGTCCCGGAGGCTGGTAGGCATACATGAACTTCCAGATCACGACGGTCGCCACCGACGAGATCGCCATGGGCATGAAGATCAGCGACTTGACGATCTTCTCGTATGGCACGCGGTCGAAGAGCACCGCGAGGAGCAGGCCGAAGGCAAGCACGAAAAGCGTGTAGAAGACGAGCCAGAAGAGGTTGTCGCGGATGGCGATCCATGCGCCTCCGGTCGGGAATCCAATCAGCTGGTTGCCGAAGTTGGTCAGCCCAACAAACTTGCCGTGGTTGTCCTGGAAGCTCTGGGTGATGGTGCCGATCGCGGGCAAGACGAGGAATCCCGTGACCAGGGCCAGAGCCGGCGCGACCCAGATCCACGGCCGTACAGACGGGCGCGCCTTGTCCGGCAACCGCCGGACCAGGTACTCGCCGCCCACGATGTAGGCGGCGAGCACCAGCGGCACGCCGATGATCACTCCGATCAGCGTCGGCAGGTCCGTCAGTAGGACGCTGAAGTCCATCGCTTACGTCTTATTCGATTTACGAGGTGTAGGCCTTGGCCTGTATCGAGTCGAGGTTCGCGAGAATCGAGTTGAGCTTCGACTGGTCTGCCGCGAACTGGAGCACCGCTGACCAGTAGGCGTTCTTCATGTCGGACGGCATCAGGTCGCCCGCGTCGTACTTGGCGATCTTGGTCGCGACCAGGATCTGCGCGGTCGACTTCGAAAGCGCGTCGGGATAGCTGTCCAGGCTGACCTGGTTGTTCGGCGAGATCTTGCCTCCGCGCTTGACCCAGATCGTCTGGGCGGCAGCGGTCTGGAGGTACTTGAGCATCTGCCGAGCCTGCGGAGTGTCGTGGAACATCGACCAGGCGTCTCCGGCGACGACGTGTGCGCCGGCGTACTGGGCGGTGATGTCCGGCATCGGGAAGAAGTTGAAGTCGGTCACCGGCTGAAGCGATGCGTTGGCGCTCTGAAAGAAGGTGGTGATGAACGACGCCTGGTTGTGCATGTAGCACTTGGGCGGGTTCTGGAACATCGGAGTGCCGCCGTCGCCGAAGTTGGTGGCGGCCATGTTCTTGGCGCCGCCGTAAACGTTGCTGTCGTTGGCACCGAGGATCTGGCCCCACGTCTCCCACGCCAGCTTGATCTCAGGCGAAGTCCACTTCTGCTTGCCCTGCCACCAGTTGTCGTAGACCGTTGGCCCCGACTGGCTGAGGACGATCTCCTTGACCCAGTCGCTACCGGGCCAGCCTGACGCGGCACCGCTCTCGAGCGCGATGCACCATGGCGTGGTGCCGGAGTTCTTGATGGTCGTCTGCAGGTTGATCAAGGAGTCCCAGCTGTTGGGAACGTTGTAGCCCTTGGCCTGAAAGTTCTTCGGGTCGTACCAGATGAGCCCCTTCAGAGAGACCCATGAATACAACTCGTAAAGCTTGCCGTCATTGAGCGGCTCACCCAGGGTGATCCAGCCCGGCGCGTACTGCGACTGAAGAGCGGTCATGTCCAGGACGTTGTTGAGCGGGACGACCTTGTTGGTCTTGGCGAAGTTGGTCAGCAAGGTCGGGCTCGGCGCCGCCGCGAGGTCGGGCGGGTTGCCCGCCGCCACACGCGTAGTCAGGAGCGCGTCCTGGTCGCGGCTGGCTTCGTACTGGATGGTGATGCCCGTCGAGTCCGTGAACGGCTTCATCACGGCCATGAACGAGGCCTGCTCCGCGCCGGTCCAGGTCGCCATGACCTTGACCGACCCGGCGTTCGTTGTCGAGCTGGTCCCGCACGCCACGGCCGTGAGGATGGCCGCGAGCGAGAGGATCAGGCTCCGCTTCAACCACAACTGGTGCATTCTCAAACCCCCCTCGAATGCTGAGCTGACTGCGCCGCTACCCCGTAATGACACATTCTATGTACCTCTCCTGATTTACGTAATCCAGACTTTGCATACGCCACCGATGTAATGCTAATTCGGGAACCCGTTGGTGACCTACGAACCGCGGCCGTTCACCTCCTTGCTCCAAGGACGCGAGGTGGAGGCTCGAATCACAAGGCTCGTGGCGAGGGGCGCAGGCGACTCGACCGCCTTGCCCTTCATGCGCTCGATCAGCAGCCGCGCGGCGAGGCGTCCCTTCTCGACGATCGGCTGCCGCACTGTCGTCAGCGCGGGATTGGTCCAGGCAGCCATGGGCAGGTCGTCGTAACCCACGATTGACAGGTCGTCCGGGATCTTCAAGCCCGCGGCCTGGGCCGCCGACATGAGGCCGATGGCGGCCATGTCGCTCATGGCCAGGATCGCGGTGGGCCTCCGGTGGCCTTTCGGCAACCCTTCGAAGGCTCGCGCTCCGGCCGCCAGCGTCACTCCGGCGGTCATTGTGCAAGGCTCGGGCGTCCCGGCGCGATCGAGCGCCGCGCGGTAGCCGGCGAGCCTTCGCGACGCGGCCGGCGTGAGGCCGACATGGGCCCTGGTCGGCGGCAGCACGATGATCGCGACCTCTCGGTGCCCGAGCTCCAGCAGGTGCAGCGCCGCGGCTTCAGCCCCTCCCTGGTCGTCGACGTTGACCGCCGGGTGGGTGGGGGACGCGTCGGAGTCCACGAGGACGGCCGGGATGCCGATGCGGTCGAGCATCTCGAGCGCCAGGTCGTCCGGTCCGAGTCCGAGGCTGATGAAACCGTCGACCGACGCCTGGCGGATCGCTCCCTCCAGCGAACCGTCCAGGGGCGGTACGAGCAGCATCGTGAGGTCGTGCTCCTCGCAAAGCTCGCCCAGACCCTGTATGAGCTCGCTCGTGAACGGGTTGGCGAAGACCGTGGAAAGGCGTTGGGGGATCAGGACCCCGATCGTCCCGCTCCTCCGCATCGAGAGAGCGCGGGCGGCCGGGTGCGGCGTGTAGCCCAGCTCGTGCGCGATTCCAAGCACGCGCTCCAGCGTGGCCTGGCCGAGCTTTTCGGGATTGTTGAAGGCAAAGGAGACGGCGGTCTTCGAGACGCCGGCTGCGATGGCCACGTCAGCGATGGTGACCCGAGACATCCAGGCTTGACCCCACATCAAATTCCGCTCCAACGTTTGATCGATAAACCGCTTTAGTAAAGCGGTTTAGGGGCGATCCTAGGGCGCTTCAGCCTTTCTGTCAAGAACCAAGTTGGGGCCCAGCTTCGGCCATTCGGGCACAAATGGCCCACCTCCGTCCGGATGCGGCCATTCGGGCACAACTGGCCGCATGCGCCGGGAGTCGCGGCCGGGACCCCGTCTGTGGAACACTCCGCCGATGGAAAGGAACATCAGCCAGTTTCCGGAGGGCTTCCTCTTTGGGGCGGCCGTGTCAGCCCACCAGGTCGAGGGCGGCAACGTCAACAGCGACTGGTGGTGGTGGGAGCACCTCGAGTCGATGCCGGTCCACGAGCCGTCGGGCGACGCATGCGACTTCTACCACCACTACCGCGAGGACATCTCCATGCTCGCCGGCTTCGGCCTGAACGCGTTCCGTTTCAGCATCGAGTGGGCGCGCATCGAGCCCGCCGAGGGCGCGTTCTCCCGGGCTGCTCTCGACCACTACCGGAGGGTGCTGCAGGCATGCCGCGACAGCGGCGTGCTGCCAATCGTGACGTTCCATCACTTCACGCTGCCCAGGTGGCTGCAGGAGGCGGGCGGCTTCGCGTCGGATCGATTTCCGTCGCTGTTCGAGCGGTACTGCGACCGCGCGGCGGCGGCGCTTGGCGACCTGATCGGAGTCGCCTGCACGATCAACGAGCCACAGGGGCTTGGCTCGAGCGGCTATCTGCTGGGCATCAACCCGCCAGGCCACACCGATGACCGCGAGGGCGCCCAGAAGGCCGTCGACAACCTGCTCGAGGCCCACCGCACGGGCGCGGCGGCGATCCGATCACGGGCCGCCATCCCGGTCGGCGTCACCCTGGCCATGCCCGACATCCAGTACGAGGACGGCGCGCAGCCGGGCAGCTCGTCGCTGGAGGTCGAGTCGCGGGTCATCGACTGGTTCCTGGAGCTGGCGCGCGCGGACGAGTTCATCGGGGTGCAGACCTACACGCGTTTTCGGATCGGTCCTGCCGGCGCTCGCAGCCCTGGTCACGACTGGAGCGACGTGACGCGGGAGATGACCGAGACCGATACCACGACCCAGATGGGGTACGAGGACTACCCGCAGGCGCTGGGCGCCGCGATCCGCCGTGCGGCGAAGAGCTGCCCCGGCGTCCCGGTCCTCGTCACCGAAAGCGGCATCGCGACGGCACACGACGAACGGCGCGTCCGGTACATGGAGACTGCACTGCGAGAGGTGCAGCGATGCCTGGCCGACGGTATCGACGTGCGCAGCTATCTCTACTGGTCGTGGCTGGACAACTTCGAGTGGGCCTTCGGCTACGCGCCGACGTTCGGCCTGGTGGCGGTGGACCGGCAGACGTTCGCCCGGTCTCCGAAGGCGAGCGCGGCGTGGCTCGGGGTGGTGGCGCGGAATCGGTCTTTGCCGCGGTAGCCTGATCGGACCGCCCACTCCTTTATTCGGCTTTTGGCAGCTGGGTGATCGGGCGCACGAGGGCTGGGTTGATTTTTGGTTTCCTTTTGCAGGTCAGCAGTCCGTTCCGTTCCTGTTCCACATCCGTGAGCTGCGTGTAGCAGAAGCCCTGGACCGGTCCTGGGTCCATGAGGGCCTCGATCATCTCCTGGTAGACCTCGAGCAGGCCGGCCGATCCCTCGCCCTCTGAATAGAAGAACTCGCTGAGGACGATCGGCTCCCCGCGGTACGCGTAGCCGGGCAGGTACGGCTGGCGCTGGCGGAAGGCCGGGTCGAGCGCGGTCTCGACAGTTCTGTATCGGGACCTCAGGACGTCCGCGGTCGCGTAGTCGTGCAGCGTGCAAAGGTCCGCGCTGCTGTGCTCCCAACCATCGTTGGTGACGACGGGTCGCGTCGGGTCGAGCTCGCGAGTCGTGCGGTACACCTCTTCGAGGAAGGCCGCTGGGTCGGAGCTGAGCCCGTCGCTTTCGTTGACCGGCGAAGATTCCCTCCGGTCTCGAGGTCCGGTGCTGCTTGCCGCGCGGGATCGTCCTGTCGGCCAGGGGGTCCTCGGCGCGCACCACAACCACGTTGGCGCGGCGGCCGGCGACGCGGGTGGTGTCGGCCGAGAAAGGGGTGTGGCCCCCCTCGTGGCGCGCCACCTCTTCCCCATTGACCCAGACCGTGGCGCGGTAGTCGACCGCGCCGAAATGAAGCAGAAGACGCTCAGCCTCGGGCGCGTCGAAGCGCCGCCGATACCAGACCACGTCGCCGGGCGACGGGTCGCCGACGCGGGACATGGCCGACTGAGGACAGAAGGGCACAACGATTGTCCGGTCGAAGTTTTCAATCTCGCCCGAACCGAAGTCCCAAGGGCCATCGAGGCTGACCCAACGCGGACATCGGAAATCAGGACGCGGATAATCCATGACGGTCGGCTCCGCCGACGGGCCCACGAGCCACGCGTTCAATTCCTTCATCACAACCTATGATCGCCAACGAAAGAAGATGCGCCCGCCCGTAGAAACCAGCTCTGGTTTGTCAGCCGTGCTGCGCGGCGTGGTCGCCGACCTGCAGCACGCCTCCGGCGCGGAAATCGTCTCCATCTTCCTGTACGAAGAAGCCACCCACACGTATTACGCGCCTTTCGCGACCGGGCAGCCACAGGAGAGCCTGCTCGACTCGCTGGCCGACATGCGCGAGCAGCTGGCGCGCTACCTCAACGACGCCGAGCAGGGGAAGGTGCCCGACGAGCTGGGCGTACACCAGTACGGCTCGACGGTCTGGCTGACCGTGACCCGGCAGCGGCTGGTCGCGCGGAACGCGCCGACCGAGATCGACAGCACGTTCATCCGCCGCTACCAGGTGCAATCCACCATCGGCCTGCCGCTGGTCGCGGGTGATCGCCTCCTTGGCCTCGTCTACCTCAACTACCGCAACCAGCAGAAGGCGCCCGACGATTCGGCCCTCGCCGAGCTGGAGAGGCGGGCTGCGGCGGCGGCTGTAGTCGTGCAGGCCGTCCTGGCAGGAGCCGAGCGCACGGCCCTCGAGGGTCTTGCGCGCCTGACCGGGATGCTGACCGCCCCCGTGGATGCGCGCTCGGGAGCCAAGGAGCTGCGGCGCCGCCTTTCCATCGCCCTCGCCGACCTCCTGATGGCCAGCAACCTGGACGGCGCGGCGATCTACCAGTTCGGTGCCCAGCGGACGAGCCTCGAGCTCGTCACCGCGCACCTGCGCGTCGCAGCGCCCGTGCGCATCGAGCGGCCCGACCAGCCGGCGAGCTGGGAGGAGGCGTTGAGCAAGACTGTCTCGGCCGCCACCTCTGAGGCCGATCTCCACCCGGTCGCCACGTACGCGCTGGGGCATGCACACGAGCCGCACGGTTTCCTCGTGGTGCTCAGCCGCGACCGCCTCGCGACGGTTCGGCGGGCGCCCCCCACCGACATGATGCTGAAGGCGGGAGCCGAGCTGATCGGCGGTGCGCTGGCCAGTGAGCGGCTGATCGCCGACCTCGAGAACAGCAACCGTCTGCTCGGCGCGCTGGGTGACATGACGAGCGCGATGCTGCAGCCGGGATCGACCCGCCACGACGTCATCGACGCAGTGGTCGGCCACCTCACCGATGCGGAGGTGCCTGAGTTCGATTTCAACTTCGCCACCGTCTATCTGCTCGACGAAGCTCAGGACCACGGCGTGTTGGTGCGGATGGCCGCCGGGGCCGCGGCCACAGCCGCCATCGACGCGACCGAGACATCCAAACCCAGTGGCTCGCGGCAGACACGAGCGCGCGTCCCGCGCTGGGCGCTCGAGGAGGACCGGCCGCTCGCGGACGGCGACGTGCTGGTTCACGTGGCGCGCAACTGGCAGCCGGTGATCGTCGGTCCATTTCCGGCCGCCGATCGTTCCGCGGTCGTCACCGGGAACATCCCGGTGCCCGCGAGCTGGGCCGAGGTGCCGGTGGTGATGGCCGGCGGTTCGGTGGTGGGCCACGTTCTCGCGTGCCTGATCGGTGAAAGCGAGCGCCGGCATGACGACGACGCCCCGCCCTTCACGCTGGCGGGCGAGGTTTTCGAGCGTGGTGGCCACCGGGACCTCATCCGGATCTTCCTGCCTTTCGGAACCGACCAGACGGGCCGCGCGAGCGGCGTGCTGGAGGTGGGGTACCACCGCTCGTTCGAGCGCAGGCCGGACTGGGGCCAGGTGGAGGCGCTGCGCGCGGCGGCGGCGCAGATCGCCGCGGCAGTCGAGACGGCCCGCCTGTACGAGGACGCCCAGCGCCATGCCGAGCAGCTCGAGCTCGTCGCCGAGATCAGCAAGGCGATCGCTAGCTCGATCGACCTCGACCAGACGCTGCGCCTCGTCGCCCAGAACCTCGCCAGGCTGGTGAACGCTTCGCTGTGCCAGATCGCGCTGCTCGAGGAGGACCGCGAAGGCTGGTACGGCGCCGCGGCGTCGGATCTCGAGGAGCCGTGGCGGCGCCAGCACGCTGAGCGATCGCAGCCCTCGTTCGTCTTTGACGTGCTGGACCACGGCGAGCCGGTTGTCATCGACGACACCGCGGCGTCTGCCAATGTCGACCCTGCATACGTGCGCGCATTTGGAGTGCGGTCGCTGATGGCGATTCCGCTGCTCGCGGACGGCCAACCCATCGGCGTCGCCGTCCTGGGCGAGCGCGAGCGCCATCGCACCTTCACGCCACATGAGGTCTCGGGCGCCCAGTCGCTCGCGGTGCAGGCGGCGGTCGCGATCAAGAACGCGCGCCTTCACGCGCTGGCCGAGGAGGAGCGCCACTTGCAGAAGGATTTCGTGCTCATGGGTTTCGGCCAGTGGGGACAGAAGGCGTACCAGCACCTGCTCACGCTCAAGCAGTTCTTCAACTTCCGGACTCACGTCGTGGAGCAGGATGCGCCGGGTTCTCGCGACCGGCTCGCCGTCAAGGAGGAGGAGGTGCGCTCGCACGGCGACTCCTTTTACTGGGACAGCCATGGATCGCCCGCGCACGACCAGCTCGAGCGAGAGCTCGAATCGAGCTCGTACGTGATCACGTACATCGCAACGCCGGCCGCCACTCACCTGCCGGCCGTCAAGCTCTTTTACGACCTCAGCGACGTCATCTTGATCGAGAAGCCGCTGGGCGCTCCGCCGGAGGAATATCGCGAGTTCCTCGAGACCGCGACGGGTGGCGTTGAGATCGTGGCCGCGGATCACTACTACTTCAAGCTCGAGGTCCGGCTGCTGCAGATGCTCCTGACCGAAGAGCGAACTCTGCGCAACTTCCTGGACAGCGTCGAAGAGATCAGGATCGAGATTCTCGAGGAGCAGCCGCTCGTTGGCGCTGCCGCGGACATCGGAGTAATCGCGGACCTGATCCCCCACGCGTTCGCGATCATCTCCTTGCTGACCGCGATCGACCACATCAAGCTCGACGCCGAATCGCCGCTGATGGTGGGACGCCACGAAGGTCTCACCGGCCAGCGGGAGAGCTACGCGCGCGTCAACGCGAGCTTCCACCACCAGGGCAGACCCGTAAAGCTTGTGATCGACGTCGGCAAGGGGGCGGACAACGCCAAGTGGATCAAGCTGAGCGGCGAGCGTCGCGCCGCCGGCCGGAGCCCGAGCTACAAGTTCGACTTCGGCAAGGGCGAGGCAATCGACGCGACGCAGGCGACCGTCCGGGCGGCGGTGCGCCGGATTCGCGAGCCGGGCGTGCCCGACAACGCGCACCTCAACATGCTCCGCCACGTCATCGAGAAGCGACACCCGGCTGTCGGGATACTCTCGATCCGGGAGGCGATCCGCGCCAACCAGCGCGTGCGCGAGCTGGAGGCGATGGCCGTCGACCTGCTGGCGCGCGGCGAGTGGACCAGCTACGCGGTCGCCACGCGACCTGCTTTCGATGCTGGGACCAAGCCACCGGTGCAGCAGGCCATCGGCACCAAGAGCTGAGCCGGCACATCACCGAGCGGGGAGGGTGAAAATTACGTTCTTTCGCGGTAGTACGACTCATCGATGGCGCGCTCGTAGACCGATTCGTAGCCCGCTGCCATTTGCGCTGGACCGAAGCGCTCGCTCGCGCGCGCCACGCAGCGTTCGAGGTCGATCTCTCCAATTCGTGAGTAGGCCTCGACCAGCCCGTCGGCGTCGCCGGCGAGCCACCCCGTAACGCCCGGCTCGACGATCTCCACAGCAGCGCCGCGCGCCGTGGCGAGCACCGGAGTGCCGCTGACCATCGCCTCGACCATCGCGATGCCGAACGGCTCCTCCCACTGGATCGGAAAGAGCATTGCCCGCGCATGCGACAACAGGTGCTGCTTCTCCTCTCCCTCGACATTCTCACGCCAGGTCACGCCATCGCCAAGATGCGGCTTGATCTCGCGCTCGAAGTACTCACAGGCGTCCTGGTCGACCTTGCCGGCCAGCACCAGTGGAATGCCCACGCGGCGCGCCACCTCGATCGCGATGTGCTGACCCTTCGTGGGCGAAATCCGCGCGAGCTGGAACAGGAAGTCGTGCTTCTCGCCGGGGTTGGTGGCAGGCCGGTAATCCGCCGGGTCGACAGCGTTGTGCACGACGCGCCGCCAAGCGACGCCCGCGACGAGCGATTGCTGGGCGTGGCTGATGGCGACCAGATGGACGCGACGGTCCACCTCCGCGAGAAATTCGCCTTCGGCCTCGGTCAGGTCCCCATGCAGGGTGGCGACCACCGGCGTTTGCAATCGGGCGCTCGCCCCCAGCAGGATACCGGCGAGTCCCGAATGGTCGTGCACCACGTCGAACGCGCGCCTACGGACAAGCTCATATGCCCGGTAGAGGAACAGGCTCTCGCGTGGAGCCTGGTCTCGCGTCCCAAGCTGGCTCGACCAGCTCTCGGGCGCGATGGCGATCGTCTCGAACGGGCCCTTGGAGCCCTGCTGCCCGATGACGCTGACCTCGTGTCCGCGCTTCTGGAACTCGCGCGCCAGGTGGTACGCCATCAGCTCGATCCCGCCGTATCCGGCGGGCGGCACCGGGTACCAAGGGCTGACGATCATCGCTATGCGCCGGCGGTCCACCTCCTTAGAACTCTCGTCCGGGCCCGGCTCCCCGACCCTCGCTCGCCGGCGCGGGAGAGGGGATTTCCAGCCACGGGGGCGTACCTCTCACGATCTCGAGGCCTGGGGTTGCCTCGGCGTCAACCGAGCACGTGCCGTCCTCGTCGCGCTGCACGAAGAGGTGCAGCTCATGGGGCCCGAGCCTCAGCTTGCTGAGCTCGAAGGTGGGACACCACGGAGGGAGGGCCGGGTCGACGTAGACCCGCCCAGAGGGCAGGTCGGGCTCGAGGCCGAGCAGCACGCGGCCCATTTGCAGCACGCATCCCGCGGACCAGGCCTGGGGCACATTGGCCATCCGGTAAGGCACCGGAACGGCGAACTCCTGGCGGGGCAGGCCTGAGAACAGCTCCGGCATCTGGATGTCCTCGAAGCACATCACCGCCGAGAGCAGGCCGTCGATCAGTGCCCAGGCCTCCTCGATCAGGCCATAGCGCCGGAGCCCGGCCGCCGCGATGACGGTGTCGTGAGGCCACACCGATCCACGCTGATAGGAATGCGGATCGTATGACGGGTGATGGTCGGACAGCACGCGCAGGCCCCAGCCAGTGAAGAGGTCCGGCTGGAGCAGGCGCCGCCCGGCGATGCGTCCTCGCTCGGCATCCAGTATGCCCATCCACAGGCAGTGGCCTGGGTTCGACACGACGGTGCGGACCGGCTTCTTGTGCCCATCGAGCAGAAACGCGAGCTCTCCTCCATTCGATTCGAGCCAGAAGGATTCTGTGAATCGCTCGCGCAGCCGGGCGGCGTCCTCGCGCAGCCGGCCGGCGCGCTGCCGGTCACCCCAAGCGTCGAACAGCGGGGCCATGCCGAGCTTGGCGCCGTAGACATAGGCCTGCAGCTCAGACATCGCGATCGGGAGCTCGGGGAACGCGCCGGTCTCATCGAGCACGCCGTCATGCGCGTCACGCCACGACTGGTTGCGATAGCCGCGCGGAGTGCGGGGACCGTACTCCTGGAAACCGTCACCATCGCGGTCCCCGTGCTTGTCGATCCACTCCAGGCAGCGTTCGGCCACGGGCCGGAAAGGCGCGAGGGACTCCGCGTCACCGAGCCAGCGATATTGCTCGGCCAGCAGGAGCAGATACAGGGGTGTCGCGTCGGCCGTGCCGTAGTAAGGGCGGTGCGGCACCAGGCCGAAATGGGCCCACTCCCCGACGCGCAGCTCATGCGGAATTTTGCCCGGCTCGGCGTCTCGCTCGGGGTCGTCCACGTCCGACTGCCACTTCGCGAGGTTCTCGAGCGTCCCGATCGCGACCGCGGGCTGGGCGATCATCGCCTGCATCGAAGCGATCTCCGAGTCGCGGCCGAACAGGGCCATGAACCAAGGCAACCCGGCCGCGGGCATCCAATGGTCTTGGAGTGATGCGCCCTGCGCGCTCCCGGCGTTGGAGTCCTGCTCATGTAGACGGAGGGCCGCCAGGTCTTCGATCGCGCGCTCGTACGCGAACTTGAGCCTGAGATCCGCAGGATCGATGCGCGAGACGGAGGTCTGCCAGCTTCGGGCATCGCTCAGCGAATCCTCTTGCGCATCGGCGAATGCGCAGCGACTGGCAACCGGCGGCAGCTGGTGGTCGTCGGTCAGCAGGTCGTACTGGAGGCAGAGGCGCCACTCCCCGCCCGGCACCAGGTCGATCGGGATCCGAAGGGAGCCGTTTGCGTAAGTGATCCCGCCGCCTTCGGTCAACGCGCGGACGAGGCAGCGCCTGACGAAGTCCCGGTTCTGGTAGCGCGCTTCGAGGCTGTTGGGTCCGACCCACCAGGTGTTCAGGTCGGCACGGCGCTGCCACTGGCGCTGGCGCACCTCGAAGAGGTCGGCAAAGTCGCTCTCGAGCGCGATCTCGAGCAGCACGTTGAGCGTCGTCCGGCCGAAGGTGCGGAGGGCGATGTCTTCGTGCAATCGGTGGCCGCTGACCAGGCGGTCGAGGGTGATTGCCACGCGCGCATCGCGCATGTCACCGCCGAAACCCGCAACGTTGTCCGCGATCATGTGCCAGCGGGCGTGCCGGAACGAGAGGCGGACGGACGCGACCGACTCCGGCCGCCGGCCGTTGAGCCGGAGCTCGTGGCGCGACAGGAACCGCGTGTCGGACGCATAGAGGCCGTAATCGTGGGCATCGAGCGGGATCGATCCCTGCTGGTCGGTGACCAGGAAGGTGGCGCCGTAGTTTATCTTGACGGACGGGTGCGCATGAACGGCCGAGATCAGCGTCCGCCAGGGCGCCCAGGTCGTCGCGCCGTCGACCGAGAGGTGGCCCGGCGCCGGGCGGGTGCGCACCGGCTTGGCGCCTGACTCCGTTTGGCCTTCTTTCATGAAGTGACCGTACCTACGTTAGCCACCACGACAGCGCAGCCGCAATGCCGGCGCGCGTCGATCCGGCCATCGGGTGAAAGTTCCTTCGCTTATTGGGTTGATTTCTCGCCAGGCCTTTGACACAGTAGGCATGCTTCGTGAGGCGTGTGGCGACATGCCTCCATCTGGGTGCTTTTTCAGTGGAGAGGGACATGGGGAAGGGATTGGTTTGCCGATTCGGCTATCACCGCGTGCTCGTCGTGGCCCAGGGCGACGTGTCCAGGTCATCTTCACAATGCTTATTTGACTTTCTTTCTGAGCCTTTGACACAGTAGAGCGGGTTTCGAGAGGTGTGTGGTCGCACCTCGGGTTGTGTGAATTCAGGTGGGAGGAATATGGGGAAGGGGTTGGCGCGCCCATGAAGCGCCTCTATGTCTGGTGGCGCACACGCCTGCAGGTGCGCCGGACCGAGCTGGACGAACCGGCTCCAACCACTAGGAGCAACAGCCAAATGACGAGGGTGCGCGTTTGAGACTGAAGAAGCTGATCACAACTCTCGGGGGCCTGGCTCTTGTGGCCGGTCTCCTCGTTTTTACCGCTGCGGGGGCGTCCGCGGCCACAAGTACGGCCAACATCTCCAAGAGCCAGCGCCTCGAGCACGCCAGCAAAGTCGGCCACACGGCCTACAAGCCCAGCGCAGCCAACCTCAGTGAGGGTGTGCTGCGGAGCGGAGCGCCCGCGGCCTTCACAGACGACCCGAACCTTGTACGCGCGGAGACGGGAGCGACAGGTCCCGGG
>JBOHUQ010000064.1:0-22355 GCA_050734495.1 Candidatus Dormibacteraceae bacterium | reverse complement strand
GGGCTGCTCTGAATAGCCTCGCCCGGACACGCGTGGCTGGCCCATGCGAGGGTGGGGGACGGCCGGAATAAATCCGGCCTCCGTGCCACGCAGTAAGGGCGCCGAACCGACGAAATTTCGCGTTACTCCCGGCGGTATCTTGAGTGGCCATGTTTGCCCGCTGGGGTCGTTTTGTGTATCGCTTTCGCTGGGCCACGCTCGTCGCTTCGGCGCTGCTGCTCGGTCTATCGATCGCCGGCGTCCTCACCGGCGCTCAGCTGGCGGGCAACGGTGGGTTCGGCTCGAACCTGGCCGCCGGGACCGCCGCCAAGCTGATCACGTCCGAGATCCGGGCGCAGGGCACCACCTCGGGGTCGAGCTTCGAGCTGATCTACAGCAGCCCCACTGTCACCGCAAACGACCCTGCATTCCAGTCGTCTCTCGAGGATTCCGTCGCGTCTCTTGCCTTCGATTCGAGAGTGAGCGCGGTCCGCACGCCCTACAACGTGCCCGCCCTCGAGCGCTCCGCCTTGATCTCGAGGGACGCGCACGAGGCACTTGTGGTGGTGGAGCTGAAGGACAGCTCGGTGAAGGCGCAGACCTACATCGACCAGCTCGTTGGCGAGGTCCACCAGGGACCGTTGCACATGGTGGCGACCGGCCAGGTGCCGATCAACCAGGCGTTCAACAAGACGCTCGAGAACGACCTGCAGCAGGCGGAGTACATCGCGCTGCCGATCACGCTGCTGCTGCTCGTGCTCATCTTCGCCGCCTTCATCGCGGCGCTGCTGCCGCTCAGTGTCGGGGTGCTGGCGATCGTAGGTGGCCTTGGTGGCACCTTGTTCCTGGCTCACTTCACGGACGTTTCCCAATACGCGATCAACGTCGTGACGCTGATCGGTCTCGGCGTCGCCATCGACTACTCGCTCTTCATCGTCAACCGATACCGAGACGAGCTCACCGCGGGGGCGACGCGCGAGCAGGCCATAGCCATCGCGATGTCGACTGCCGGCCGTGCGATCACCTTTTCCGGGATCACGGTCGCGATCGGACTGTCCGCCATGCTGTTCTTCCAGGGGACATTCCTCGCCTCGATGGGCGCGGCCGGCGCCATCGTGGTCGGAATCGCCGTCCTTTACGGACTCACGTTCCTGCCCGCCCTGCTCTCCGTCATCGGTGGCGCCGTGAACTTCAGGATCGTGTCCTGGCTGCTCGGGGCCTGGGGAATGCGCCCGACCTGGTGGCCGTCGCACCAGCCCCAGGCTGGAGGCGGCGTTTGGCATTCGATGGCGATCTGGGTCATGCGAAAGCCTGTCTTGGTGCTGGTCCCCGCGCTCGTGGTCCTGGTGATCGCCGGCACTCCCTTCCTTCAGCTGCGGCTTGCCAACGGCGACGTCGACCAGCTTCCGCCAACCAACCTCGCGCGCCAGGGCTACGACAGGCTGGTCAAGGATTTCCCAGGCCATGACCAGACATCGATCGAGGCGGTCGTCTACTACCCGGACTCCAGCCCGCTGACCTCCGCGCATGTGGGGGACGTCTACGACCTCAGCCGGCGCTTTGCTTCGCTGCCCAACGTGCTGCGCGTGGACAGCATCGTGAGCGACCCGAGCCTGACCAAGGCCGACTACCAGAGGCTCCTGTCGGGCCCGCAAGCTTCGCTACCGCCGGCACTGCAGCAGGCGGTGACGATCGGAAGCGGCAGCCACATCGTGCTGCTGAACGTCGTTACGAACAAGCAGTACACGAGTGATGACGCGCGAAACATCCTGAAGGCGGTGAGGGCGGAACACGTACCCGATGGCCAGGTCCTCGCGACGGGAGGAACCGCGTTCGACCTCGACATCGTGAACTTCATCCTCGGCAGGACGCCGGTCGCGGTCGGGTCTGTGATCCTGGTGACCTACGTCGTCCTGTTCCTGCTCACGGGTTCGGTGGTGCTGCCGCTGAAGGCCGTGCTCACCAACCTGTTCTCAATCTCCGCCTCGTTTGGCGCGATGGTCTGGATCTTCCAGGAGGGTCACCTGAGCCAGCTCCTGGGGTTCACCGCCCAGTCCATCGACCCGAGCATCCCGGTGATCCTCTTCAGCATCGTGTTCGGCATGTCGATGGACTACGAGGTGCTGCTGATCAGCCGTATCCAGGAGGAGTACCGGCGCACAGGGGACAACGAGGCGGGCGTCGCGTTGGGCTTGGAGAAGAGCGGCCGTCTCATCACCGGCGCCGCCGCGATCATGTGCGTCGTCTTTCTCGCGTTTGGACTCGCCAG
The DNA here is from genome assembly GCA_050734495.1 of Candidatus Dormibacteraceae bacterium. Classification (GTDB taxonomy): domain Bacteria; phylum Chloroflexota; class Dormibacteria; order Dormibacterales; family Dormibacteraceae; genus Palsa-870. The sequence continues at coordinate 20,107 of JBOHUQ010000064.1, read as the reverse complement.
CGTGGTGATCATCAAGGCGATCGGAATCGGCCTGGCGATCGCGATAGCGATTGACGCCACCATCGTGCGCATCCTGATCGTGCCATCCGTGATGCGCATCCTGGGCCGGGCCAACTGGTGGGCGCCCCGTCCGCTGAGCTGGCTGCACCGGCGGATCGGGGCTGGAGAGTCGTCGCCGGTCGCTCGTGTCCCCGTCAGAGCCTGAGCTTCCCCGCAAGTAAGGGACGCAAGGGCGCCCCCTACTGCGTTGGGGAAGCGGTGGGGTTCGATCTGTTGCCCTTCAGCTTGAGGTCGCCCTCTCAGTGCGGACTGTGAGGAACCTTGGAAAGTGATGAGAAGAGAACTTGGCTTGGCATTCGCGCTCGTCGTCCTGTTGTCTGTCTCCTGCACGCAACCTCCTCCTGCACGATCGACCCCGCCCGGGGCGGACGCATGGCCCATGTTTCGCGGCGACGTGGCGCGCGACGGTCATCCTCAGACGGCCACACTCGATCCGGCCGGGGCGGCCCGATTGCAGCTCGCATGGCGCGCGCACCTCGCCGGCGCCATCGATGGCTCTCCGGTCGTATCGGGCGGCAAGGTCGTGGTCGGTTCCGAGAACGGCGAGCTGGCGGCGTTCGATGAAGAGGGGGGAGCGCAGCTCTGGATGCGGCAGGGTGTTGGGCCGATTTCCGGCTCCGCCGCCATCGCGGGCAACCGGGTCTTCGCCGCCACCTTGACGGGGCATGTCCGGGCCTTCGACCTTGCCGGCGGCCACGACGTATGGGACTGGAAGGCAGAGGGTCAGCAGCCGGCGCTCTGGTCGTCGCCGACGATCTATCGCGGGCTGCTGTTGATCGGAGTCGGGTCACAGGCAGGCGACACACCTCTCGAGTCCGGAAGGATCGTTGCTCTCGATGTGGCTACCGGCGCGGAACTGTGGTCGGTCTGCGCAATTGAAGGATGTCACCCGGGAGGAGGCATCTGGTCGACCCTGTCGATCGATTCCGCCGGCCACGCCTTCGTGGGCGTGGGCAATCCCGTTGACGGGGTGATGGCTTTCGACGCGCGCACCGGTAATCGATTCTGGGAAACGAGCTTCTATCAAGACGCCGCGCGCGACCTGGACGTTGGCGCGAGCCCGGTGCTCGTCGACGTGGGAGGCAGGGAGGCGGTTGCGGTCGGTTCCGTCGCCGGCATCTTGAAAATGCTGGACGCGCGCGACGGCTCGGTAATCTGGTCGGTCGGCCTCGTCCAGGGAAGCGCTGTGCACGGTCTGATCGCGACCGCCGCCTATGACGGCGTCAACCTCTACGTCGCGTCCGCCGGCGCGCCGACCGGCCTCTACGCCCGAAAGCTCGACGGCTCAGGAGCGTGGACATTTGTCACGTATCAGCCCGTGTACTCTGCGCCCTCGGCGAGCAGAGGGGTCGTGGTGTTCGGCACCGGTGCGGTTTTCGGTGACCTCGGAGCCGGTTTCATCATTGCGCTCTCGCGCGATGACGGCACCGTCCTCTGGAGCTATGACGCGCGATCGGCGGTGCGAAGCTCGCCTGCGATCGCAGGCAGCATGGTGATGGTGGGGGACGCCGCCGGCGATCTGTTTGTGTTCAAGCCCAAGGTATGAGAAGGAACCTGACGGTTCCTTCTCATCGACGCGTTGGCTTCGCCAAGGCGCCTGCGAATAAATCCGGCCGTCGGATCACTCGGTTGGAGAGGAGGCAAGCGGCAGGTCGACCTCGAAGGTCACGCCGCCGCCGCTGGTTTCCTTCACGGTCACCTGTCCGCCGTGCGCGCTGACCACGGCGCTGACGATCGAAAGCCCTAAGCCCGCGCCGCCACTGTCCCGACTACGGCTCGGGTCCGCGCGGTAGAACGGCTCGAAGATGTGCTCGATCTCCTTGGCCTGGAGTCCGGGCCCGTGGTCCACGATCGACATTCGACCTGTCCCGTTTTGAGTCGATACGCCGATCTCCACCGCCGTTTGCTGAGGGGTGTGTACCAGCGCGTTCCGGACCAGGTTGCCGATCACCTGGCGCAAACGAAGGTCGTCACCTTCGACCACGACGGGACGCGGGGCGGTCAGGGTGATCTCACGCCGAGGAGCGACCGCCCTCGCGTCGGCTGCCGCGTCGGCCGCGATCGCCTGCAGGTCGACCGGCTTCCTTTCGAGAGGGCGACCCTGGTCGAGCCGGGCGATGAGCAGCATGTCGTCGACCAGCGTCGACATTCGAACCGACTCCTCCTCGATCCGCCGCCGGGCCAGCTCGGCGTCGTTCGGCGACTCGTTGGCGCCGCGGCGAAGCATCTCGGAGTAGCCGCGAATCGAGGTCAGCGGCGTGCGTAGCTCGTGCGATGCGTCGGCGATGAAACGCCTCAGCCGGTTGTTGGATTCGGTGCGTTCCGCGAACGCGGCCTCGATCTGGCTCAACATCCCGTTGAGGGAAAGGCCCAGCCGGCCGATCTCGGTCCTGGGCGTAGCCGGCTCGACGCGTTTGGCGAGGTCGCCCGCGGCGATCTCAGCGGCGACCACCCCCATCTTCTGAAGAGGACGCAGGCTGACCCTGATGATGATCAGTGCAAGCAGAGCGGTCGCCGCAAGCACACCAATTCCGATCAACGTCTCGAGCAGCAGGAGCTGGCTCAACGTCGACTCGACCGGCGTGAGTGGGATGGCGAAGACCACGAACTGGCCGCCCAAGGAGTTCTCGGGCCAGTCGGTCATGCGGTAATGAGCGACACCACCCGTTCCATCGACCGTGAATGGCGTGTATGGATGGCCTTCGCCTGCGCTGGGAAACGACTTCGGAAGTAGAGGGCTTGCCGTCGACACAGTGGTTCCGGACGTCACGGCACAGGCAAGAGCAATCGACCCATCGGTGGCGATGAGCTCGGTGATCGTGCCGGCGGGAAAATCGCCCAACGAGGACGGGTTCCGAGGGTGGCACAGGGGGGCGAGGAGCACAGCACGCGCCGTCTGGACAGTGGACGTTTTCGTGAGCTGGTCGTCGATCCTCCCGACGAGCGAGGACTGGAGAGTCGCATACGTGGCGACGTCTGAAACCAGCAGTCCGACGGCAACCAACGAGATGACCCCGATGAGCAGCCGCCCCTGCAGGGACAGGGTCATTTGCGAGGCGTTCTGAGGACGTACCCGACGCCGCGCACTGTCTGGATCAGAGGCGGGTCGTAGCGATCGACCTTGCGGCGCAGGTAGCTGACGTACGTCTCGAGCACGCTGGCGTCTCCTCCGAAGTCGTAGTGCCACACGTGGTCGAGGATCTGGCTGCGCGTGAGCACGCGCCCCGCGTTGATCAGCAGGTAGCGCAGCAGCCGGTACTCGGTGTTCGTCAGGTCCACGACGTGGCCGTGGCGGCGCACCTCGTGGGCCTCGTCATCGAGCTCCAGGTCGGCGAGCGCCATCTTGCCGCTGTCGGCATCGCTGCCATGGCGTCTCAGTATCACTCGCACCCGAGCCATCAGCTCTTCGATGCTGAACGGCTTGGTCACGTAGTCGTCGCCGCCGATCGTGAGGCCGTGGACCTTGTCCTCGGTCGCGTCTTTCGCGGTGAGGAAGATGATCGGGACCTTGGCCCCCGAGCTGTTGAGCCGGCGCAAGACCTCGATGCCGTCGATGTCGGGCAGCATCACATCGAGAATCACGAGCGCGGGGGAGAACTGGGTCACGGCTGTGAGCGCGCCGCGTCCGGTAGCCGCTGTTTTGACGGAGAAACCTTCATACCGCAGGGCCATCGCGACCAGCTCGGTGATGTTCGGCTCGTCGTCCACAACGAGGACTCGGGCGCCGTCCTTGTTCACGCCTACATGCTGATCCAGCTTCCTGGGAGTTTGCTCAGAGATCATTGGGGAACCGGTCCGAATTGGCCGAGCGCTCCGGCCAACCGGCGACCCGGTGGACGTTGCCGGCGAGATCGACCAGCCGCGCCGGCAGGCGGCTCGCCTCGAGCCATGAGATCGCGTTGCGTCCCATCACGATGGCGGCGGTCGACGCGATGTTGGCGTCCACGCACGTGGCCGCCACCACGCTGGCGGTCCGCCAGCAGGTGTCCGCCGGCAGGCCCGTCGCCGGATCGATGATGTGATGGAGGAGGACGCCGCCCCGGGTCCAGCGCCTTACGGTCGTGCTTGATGTGGCCATCCCTCCCGAGGTGATCGTCACGGCCTCCTCCATGTCGTCGATCGGGGCGGCGCTCTCCTCGCTTGCCTGGATTGACCAGCCTTCGTCTGGCGCCTCTCCGGCGACCGCGATGTCACCCCCGAGGCTGACCAGCACTCCCGCTCCACCGATGGCCTTGCTGGCCGCTGCCGCGGCCAGGTCTGAGGTGAGGGCTTTGGCGGTGGCGCCGAGGTCGATCTCGACACCCCGAGGAACCCGTGCGGTCCGTGACCGAAGGTCGAGATGCACCGTCTGCCATCCGGGAACACCCTCGGAGTACAGGCGGATCTGGTCGCCGTCGACCGGCACCAGGGCAAAGTCGGTGTCGTAGCCGGCGAGCCTGATCGCAGACCCGATCGTCGGGTCGACCGCGCCGGCGCTCAGCTCCGCGCCGCGCAGGGCGGCGGCGATCGCCTGAGCGAGGAGCGGGCTGATCGTGACCTCCCGATCCGGTGAAGCGTTCAGCAGGCTGAGCTCGCTGTCCTCTCGAAAGCGGCTGGCCGCCTGGTCCATCGCGGCGACGACTTCGTCCACGGCGGCTTTAGCCGCGTGGAGCGAACCCGGCCTCGTGACGACCACTCGCAAGGAGCCACCGAGCGCCCGGCCGTCGGCGATCCCGAGCACGATGCTGCTCATCCGTCCTTGTGCCTCTGGACTTCCGCTCGTCGCAACGGGATCGCGAGGACCGGGCAGTCGTCCACCGCGCGCTGGGCCAGGCCCATCAGGTGCTCGGGTATCGGACCGGGCTCGATGATCGGGTAGAGCGGTCCGCACTGCGCTGAGCTCTCACTTGCGAGGTAGCGCATGATGCCTGTGACTTCGCAAACCGGGCACCGCCGGACGGGCAGCACTGACCGCGGCGCCGGTGGTCAGACGGTTGAGCAGCCGCATCGCCCGCACCCTGTCCTGGGTGGTGTCTTTGGTTTCCATGCCTGCAAGGGTTTGCCTCGGCTCTAAACGCTGAATGGGAGCTTCCTGTGAAACGACTGTGAGCCTAAAGGGTTCTGATCCGGTAGGCGCCTCTCACGGCGCACTCAATAGACTTCCAAGCGTGCCGCCCCCGTAGCTCAGGGGATAGAGCAGGACGGTCCTAACGTCAAGGTCGGGGGTTCGATTCCCTCCGGGGGCACTTACGGCGATTTCCACCAGGCAAGGCCGCGATGTAAGGGTCATCACGTTCATAGGTGATTCGGACGCCGTGCGCTTTTATACTCGGTCGGCCGCGTCAGCTGTCACTTGGGGGAAGTTGGGAGTTGCAACGGAGATTCGCTCGCTCAGCAATGCTTGCCGCCGTTTTCGCGATCGTGTGGTCGGCCTTCGCCTCACCCGTCGCGGCCTCGGACAGCCGCGAGCGCGGGGCGCGCCACAGGCCCGCGCCGATCGCCAACCGGGCCGGCCTGGCGCCGTCGCCCACATCGTTCTCACCGGTCGCGCAGGATGCCAACGTAGAGGGCCACGGAGGCGGCCGGGCCGCGAACTTCAACGGCGTCAGCAGCCTCGACAGCCAGGTCACGAACTTCGGCGCAATGTTTGAGCCTCCAGACCAGGGCCTTTGCGCCGGCAACGGTTTCGTTGTCGAAATGGTGAACTCGGCATTTCGCGTCTACAACACGCGCGGCAAGACGCTCGCCGGGCCCACCAACGTGAACGCGCCGTTCCACGAGGACTTCGCCGCTTTCACCAGCGACCCCCGCTGCCACTACGACCCGGCGACCAACACCTGGTTCGCCTCCATCCTGTTCATAAACGACGCGAGCACGGCGTCGACAGAGGACATCGCCTACAACACCTCCGGCGACCCGACCACCAACTGGTCTGTGTTCCGAATCGACACCACAGATACCGGTGCGCCAGCGAGCTCTGGCTGCCCCTGCTTCGGCGACCAGCCCCGGCTTGGAATCGACGCCTCGAACATCTACATCTCGACCGACGAGTTCTCGATCGTGGGACCCCAGTTCGACGGGGCCACGATCTACGCCGTCTCGAAGAGCGACCTTGTCGACCACCGCAGCAAGGTGCACTTCGTCACGTACCCGAACCTCAGTATCGATGGCGACCTGGCCCTCTCGGTGCAGCCGGCGCTGACCTTCGGTCCAGCCCAGGCGGAGTATTTCCTCAGCCAGCTTGACCCGAACGGGACCGGCGACAGCCGCATCGGCGTCTGGGCGTTGACGGATGTCGACAGCGTCAGCCAGGGCGGTAAGCCGCGCCTGTCCAGAGTCGTCATCAAAAGCGAGCCTTACGCGATCCCGCCCCAGGCGGACCAGAAGGGATCCACCATCCAGCTTGACTCCGGCGATGACCGCATGCAGCAGACCCAGTTCATCAACGGACAGATCTGGGGTGAGCTGGACACGGCGATAGTGCCTGCCGGCGATACGGTGCAGCGGGCCGGCGCCGCGTGGTTCCGCGTTCAGCCGCAGCTCAGTGGCGACAGGTTGAAAGGCGCGGCGATGTCAGGTCAGGGCTATCTCGCGGTCTCTGGCAAGGACTTGCTCTATCCGGCGGTGCAGGCGGACGGCCAGGGTCACGCGGCGATGGTCTTCACGTTGGTGGGGCCGCACATGTTTCCAAGCGCGGCGTACGCCACCCTCAAGGACGACGAATCGGGCTTTGGCAGACCGATTGTGGCGGCCACCGGATCGGGCCCCTACAACGCCAGCCCGAAGCGATGGGGTGACTATTCGTGGGCGGTTCTCGATCCGAATTCCGAAAGCGTGTGGATGGCGACCGAGTACATGCCGCCGAAGTCGAGCCAGACCACCAACGGCCGGCGGCCCTGGGGCACGAGAGTGATCCAGGTGGAGCTGCAGTAGTCGAGTCGAGGATGAGAGCCGGGCGCCCGTAAGGGTGCCCGACTCAAACCCGCGAGAGCTTCGCTAGCTCGCCGGCAGCAGGTAGGGCATCGGGTCGACGACGGCGTCGTTCACGCGCAGCTCGAAGTGCACGTGTGGGCCCGTCGACCAGCCTGTCGAACCCTCGAGCCCGATGCGCTGTCCTCGCTTGACCACGTCTCCGACCTGGACGTCGGTCTCGAGCAGGTGCCCGTAGAGCGTCATGATGCCGCCGCCGTGGCCGATCACCACATAGTTGCCGTAGCCGACGCTCGAATGACCAACCGCGACGACCACGCCCGGCGCTGCAGCCGTGACCGTGGTGCCGAACGGCGCGGCGATGTCGATTCCCGTGTGGAAATGTGCGTACTTTCCCAGCGGCGGCTCGAGCAGCAGGTCGCTCGGGCCGAAGGGTTGCGTCACGCGGCCTCCCGCAACGGGCCACGACAGGATCAGACCGCTCACCGTCGTCCCCGTCGGGAGCATGTGGGCGATCAACGCCTCGCCGGCTCCGACATGCGCGGCGTCCCACGCCGCCTGGTTCGACTGCAGGAGCAGGTCCTGCGCCTGCGATTCGAGGAGGGTGGCGAGCTCAGCCGTCACATCTGGCGGCTGGTCCTGAAGGCTGTTGTCTGCGTCCTGGATCTGTGTGATGACGTCTGCCACCTGGCTCGAGAGGTCGGACTGGGTGCTGAGCAGATCGCTCAATGTGCTCAGGCTCGTGTTGAGCTGATCGAGAGTTGCGTTCTCGCGATCGAGGTCGGCCTGGCGCGCAGCGCGGTCCGCCTGCAGTTTCAGCAGGTCCGCTTCGAGTCGCGATTGCAGCGCGTGGGCTCGCTGGCCGGCGATGACCAGGTCCGACGTTGCCTGCAGGGCCTGGCTGACGTTCCCTGTGCGCGCGATCAGCATCCAGAGCGAGTCAGGCTGGCGGTAGATCGCCTTGGCCATGGCCGCCACCTGCTCTTTCTCGACATCGATCCTCGCTTGCGTGTCGGCGATCTGCGAATCGAGCTGCGCGATCTGGTCCTCCAGGGTCGAGATCACCGTCTCTTCCCGGGTGACCTGGTCGGTCACGATCTGGACGCTGGCCGACGTCCGGTTGAGGGACGCCACGAGCTTCTGCTGAGTCGTGAGCGCGCCGGCCAGGTCTCCTCCAAGCCGGGCGCGCAGCTGGTCATAAGCAGCCTGGTTGGGGTCGGTCGCAGTCGATGAACAGACGACGCGCGCCGAGGATGCGGTCGACGGCGACGGGCAGGGCGACGGGCTCGTGGCGCCGGCCGCGGTGACCTGGACCGCCAGCGCGACCAGGGCGAGCGCGATGGCGCCGAGCGCTCGTTTCATGCGTGCACTTTGCGGAAGCCGAGCAGCGCCGTCAGCGCGCCCAGCAGCATGCCCGCGACCAGCACGGCGGCCAGGATGTACTGGAGGGCCAGGGCGTCAACACCCGGGAGGACCTGCGCGTAAGTCGCGGATTCGAAGCGTGTCGCAAGCAGCCATGCGCCGGCGACGGCTGAGGCGGCCAGCGCCCCCGCCAGCGCGCCGATCATCATGCCTTCGACGGCGAAGGGTCCCCGCAGCATCCAGCCGCGAGCGCCCAGGAGCCGGATCACGCCGATCTCTTGACGCCGCGCTGTGGCGATGCCGCGCATCGAGTTGGCCATCACCGCATAGGCGATGAGACCAAACAGCAGCACCAAGCCCGCCCCGATGCCTCCGACCACGATGGCGAAATGTCGCAGGCGCGAGTATGTGTCGGGGTCGTACGAACTCGGGTACGAAGGGTCGACCGCCGGATCGTCGTTGACCGACGCCGCGACCGCTCCGACCTGGGTCACGAGCCGGACCTGGACATCGAGGCTTGCCGGGAAAGGATTGGTCGAGCTCAGGCTGGCCAGGTTGTCGAGGCCTGGGCGGTTGCTCGCCTCCGCCAGCGCCTGCTCAGGGGTCACGTAAGTGACGGAGGAGACGCGCGGGTCGGCTACGAGGCGTGCCTGCAGCGCCGCGACCGCGTCGGAAGTGGAGTCTGGAGCCAGGTAGACGCGCACGAGGGAAGCCTGCGCCGCCTGCACCGCGGCCACTCGCTCGATCGAGATCCCGACCGCGGCCAGGGTCCCGCAGAGCAGCAGCAGGAGCGCCATCGTTCCAATCGCCGGCGCCGTCAGCCGCACGTCCCGGCTCCAGCTTCGCAGGCCACTCGAGACCACCAGCCGGTAGCTGTTGGCGGCAAGTGCGACGAGCCGGCGCCAGAGAGGGAGCGGCTTGACTTTGGAGATGTACCTGCGCGGGCGCTGGTTGACCTGAAAAAGGAGGCGCCAGAGTGGGGGAACGGCAAGGGCGCCACTCCCGTTGCCGGCGGCGTGGCCGCTGCCGTTGGCGTGGCCGTTGCCATTCGAGGCCGCCTTCTTCGAGCCGTTGAGCAGGATCTGGCCAGTTGGGAGTCGGAGGATTCGACTCGAAGGAAAGGTGTGGCGGTGGCTTGCAATGATCACGGCGGTTCCGCCTGCGGCCGCGTCTTCAAGCAGGCGCATGACAATCCTGGCGTTGTCGTCGTCGATAGAAGCCATCGGCTCGTCGGCGAGGATCACCCGCGGTCGCGCCGCCAGCGCGCGACCCACCGCAATGCGCTGGCGCTCCCCGGCCGACAGCTGTCGCGGGTAGGCGTTGCGCTTGTGGGCAAGACCCATGGAATCGAGGGTCTCGAGGGCGCGCCGTTTGATGGCCTTGAACGGCAGCTGCGGGTCGGTCACCTGGAGCGCGAGCGTCAGGTTCTCGAACGCGGTCAGGCGCGGAAGGAGTTGATGCTCCTGGAATACGAAAGCGACATCTCGGCGGACCCGGCCGAGGCCCCGGCGCCACCAGCGGTGCAGGCCACGGCCCTCCACCCAGACCTTCCCTGAGCTCGGGCGCAGCTGGCCGTGGACCAGGCGAAGGAGAGTGGTCTTGCCCGACCCACTCGGCCCCACTATCTCGACGAGCTCGCCGGCCGCGACCGAGAGGTTGATCTCCTTGAGCACGGCGGTTTTGCCGAAAGACTTGTCGACGTGCGCCAGCTTGACCGCCGGCTGCACGGTTGCAGAGCCGTTGGTCCCTGGGCGATGCCTGCTCGCCCCATTCTTTTTGGCACGCCAACCGTTCGTGGCGGCACCGTTTGAAGCGCCGTTCGTGGCGCCCTCAACGACCCCGTCGGTTGAGACGTTCGTGCGCACCCGGGTACCTGGTCGGCTGCCCACCCTTTCCATATGCAGATTAGCCCAAGCTTGGCCCAGGAATCTCTGATAAACGGCTGGGACTTTGCCCCCGCTCGCCTACAAGAAGTAGCCCGCCTGGGCTGGGCTTCCACGACCGCGCATGGCTACCAGAATTTGCCGCGTCCAAGCAGGATGTAAAGGATGGGACCGATCCCCCAAAAGAAGGAGATGACGATCCACAGCAGCTTCCACAGCCCGCTGAGGTCGGTGCGGTTGACGATGTTCACAACGCAAAGGACGAAGGCGATCGGGTGAAGGAAGATCGCCAGAAGGATCTCGACTATGAGTTTGATCATTTACGACCTCCTGTCTTGACCAACGTCTTCATCGGGCTGGGGATTCTGGGCCAGCCCCCGGCCGGTGAAAAGGTCCCGTCGGCGGCTTGCTCGTACGTTGCCTTGAGCCGGCCTCGGGCGATGTGGGTGACCGCCTCGACGAACCGGTCCAGCTCTTCCGTGGTGTTGTAGGGCGCCAGGCTCGCCCTCACGGCGCCCGGCAGCGCTTTGCGATGGCCCGACGTGACCTCGCCCTCCACGGCATCAACCGCCTGTTTGTCCATGTTGAGCAGATGAAAAACGTAGGGGTTGGCGCAAAAACACCCGTTGCGCACGGCGATGCCCCACTCGTGGCTCAGCGCCGCCGCGACGAGGCCGTGATGGAGTCCATCCACGACGAAGCTGGCCAGACCGAGCCGCGGCGCCGCCGCGGATTCGACAGATCCCCCGAGCACGGCGACTCCCGGGATAGCGCTGAGGCGTGCGTACAGCGCCGAGCCCAGCCCGACCTCGTGCCGCAGCATCTCGTCGAAGCCGAGCTCCAGGAGGGTCTCGATTGCGACGCCGAGGGCAACGGCGCCGACGACGTTCGGTGAGCCGGCTTCCTCTCGGTCCGGCAGGTCTGCCCACACGGTGTCGTCCCAGGTCACGATGCTGATCGCCCCGCCGCCCATGACCTCGGGGGCGCCGGTGAAGAAAGTCCGAGGCGCGACCAGCACACCCGCTCCGTAGGGGGCGTACATCTTGTGACCCGACAGCGCAACGAAGTCGAGGTGACCAGGGTCGTCCGCTGGACGGATATCGATGCGGTGGTGAGGCGCAAGCTGAGCCGCGTCGACCGACACGAGGGCTCCGTGTCGGTGGGCCAGCTCGGCGACCTCGTGGATGGGTGAGACGAAGCCAGTGACGTTGGACGCGCCACACAACGCAACGAGACCGATCTTTCCCCCGCCCTGCTTCAACGCCTCCTCGATCGCGCCGAGGTCGATGTGCCCGTCGGTCGACAGTCCGACCATCACATGGCCGCTGCGGTGTCGCCAGGGGAGCAGGTCCGCGTGGTGCTCCATCTCGGTCACCAGCACTTGCCTGCCATCGAGCCTGGCCTGTTCGGCGGCGATCCGGTTCAGGGCGTCGGTCGTGCCCTTGACGAAGATGACGACCTGGGACCGCTCGTCCACGCCGAGGAACCTCGCGACCAGCTCGCGGGCCTGCTCGTATGCCTCGGTGGCGAGGCGAGATTTGTAGCCCGTGCCGCGGTGCACGCTCGAATAGACGTCCGCGAAACCGTTGACCGCGTCACGGACCCGATTCAGTGGGGGCGTGCTGGCGGCATTGTCGAAGTTGATCCCCGTGACCGTTCCACCGCCGGCGACCGGAACCGGCAGATCAACTCCTGCGAAATGTTCCCGCCAGTGCCCGAAGTGTGGAGAGGTCAAGCGTCTCGCCTAGCCTAACTCGGGACCCTCGTCACTGGCCGCTGGATGAGTCACACTAGCGGCGATGACCTTGATCGTGTGGTTGATACGAGGTTGAAGAACCGCCGCAGGGTCAACCATGTCAGGGTGGCGATCGCAAACGAAGATAGGAGCCTCGCTTCCCGCGAGCTCAGCTTCCTGGTCCGGCTGGCGCAGGCTGCGGCGTCCACCCAGCGCTCCGACGACATGCTCGATCTGATCATTCGCGAGACCACGTCGGCGATGGGGACCGACGTCTGCTCGCTGTACCTGCTGACCGCGCGTGGCCGCGAGCTCCGGCTGACCGCGACGAACGGGCTCAACGAGCGGATGATCGGTAAGGTCGTGATGCCGGTCGGCGACGGCATCACGGGTTGGGTCGCCGACAGCCGGAAGCCGGCTGTGGTGCCCGACGTGAGCAAAGAACCTCATTGGAAGTGGGTGCCGGGTCTCGACGAGGACCGCTTCCATTCGATGCTGTCCGTGCCGATCGAATCGGGGCCTCGCCTGGTCGGAGTGCTCAACGTGCAGAGCACCGAGAAGCGCGACTTCAACACGTCGGACATCGATTTCCTCAGGGCCATTGCAGGGCAGGTGGCCGGGATCCTCGAGCGCAGCGAGTTGCAGCGGCGAACCGAGGTGCAGCTTGCCGAGATCCAGCTCTCACATGACATCCACGAGCGATTCACGAAGCTGTCTCTGGAGGGCGCGGGGATCGGCCCGATCCTCGAGGTCGTGGGTTCGCTCGCGGGCGGCCGTGCCGGGCTGTACTCCGGAGACGGCTACCGCATCCGGGGAGCGGGGGAGGCCTCGGAGGGCATGCCCCCGCGCATCCACGTTCCGAGTCCTCTCGGCCAGGCCGGTGCTCGCGAGGTGCGGATCCACGTGGGCCGCCCCGCGCGAGCGCTGGACGTGGTGCCGGTGCGGGCCGGGTCCGAGGTGCTGGGCATGCTGGCAGTCAGCGTCGACGAGAAGACGGTGGATTCGGCCGGCCGCCGGAGGGCGCTGGAGCATGGTTCGACCGTGCTTGCGCTCGAGCTTTCCAAGGACCGCGCCGCGGCCGAGGTCGAGCGCCGTCTTCGCGGAGACCTGGTCGAAGAAGTCCTCGCGGGCGCGCTCGAGGCCGACGAGGCGGAGAGGGTGGCGCGCCAGGCGGAGAGGTTGGGGCACCGCCTGCCGCAGCGGGCATGGGTGATCGTCCTCGAGCCGGACGACGACGAGACCGAGGCAGCCCTGGGCGCGCGAGGCGAGCTCGACCGGCTGGACGCCGCCCTCAGCGGGTTGATCCGTTCGCGCATGCCGGGGACCCTCACGATCGTGCGCTCGGCGTCAGCCGTGTTCCTCGTTCCGGACGAGGTGGCCGCCGACCTTGCGACCGTGGAGAAGCTGGCCGGCCAGGTTCTCACGGCGGCCGCGCCGGTGATGAAGCCCGGCACCGCATCTGTCGGAATCGGCAACCTTGCCAACGGCGTGAGCGAGCTGGCCCGATCGCATGTTGAAGCCCGGCAGGCCCTGCGCTTGACGCGCCGAGCGGGCGGGCGGGGGCGGGTGGCGTCCTATCGCTCGTTGGGCGCTTTCAGGTTGCTGCTCGAGGTGCAGAGCCCGGATGCGCTGCGTCGATTCGTCAATGAGCTCCTGGGCACCCTGCTCGAGTACGCGCAGTCGAGGGACACTCCATTGCTGGAGACGCTCGAGGCGCTGGCGGCGGCGCGCTGGGTGCGGCGGGCGGCAGCCCGCCAGCTTGGCATCCACATCAACTCGATGTCCTACCGCGTGGAGCGGATCCAGACGCTCACGGGCCTGCAGCTGGACGAGCCGGAGACCCGAGTGGCGATCTCGATCGCCCTGCGCGCCCGCGCCATGCTGGGCATGTGAGGAGCGCAGCTCCTAGGGCACAGGACTTGCCAAACCGGTGGGTGCGCTGATGCTGCCGCCTTCTCGCTGGAGCCTGAGCACGACGAAAACGATCATCGCGGTGACCAGCATTATGTCGAAGCCGCTCATCGGAATCACCGTCCCAGCGGCCTTTGACGCGTTCCATTCCAGGATTGGCAGCACGACCACGGTGAGGGCGAGAAAGATTCCACCGATCAAGGCAAGACGCCTGACATGAGCAAGTAGGGCGGGTTTAGAGCCTCCGAAGTCGCACATCACCACGAAGTAGGTGAAACCAATCACAAGGCCGATGTCGATGATTGCGTACGCGGTATCGGTCCAGGGGTTCGGTCCGTAGGCGGTCAGGTGGTCCGCGAACCAGACGAACCCGCTTGGATTCCTCTGCGTGAAATAGGTGGCGACAGCAGGCGGCACAAACAGGATGGCATTGGCGAATAGAGGCGGCCGGATCACGCCGGACGTCAGCAGCGTCACCTCGACCGGCCGTGACTGGCTCGATCCCTTACGCCCGGGAGGCTGAATCCTGCGCACCGCCAGCAGGAGCGCCACCGAAAGCACAACCACCCCCACGGAACAAATCGCCCACACGCCCACAGCTGGATAGATGGTTTTGAGGGGGGACACCGAGGCAACAAGCGCGGGCAGCCGGTGCACCTCGATCGCCAGAGGGGTCAGCGCGTATATCAGTAGGGCGCCATTTCCGAAACCCAGTCCGAAATCATCGAGGACTTCACCCAGTAGCACCAGGATCATCGTCCCGGCGGTCAGCTCGAGGACGACCACCAGTCTCGCGTACCAGTCCATCGGCGGGAGGACGGGCAGGACCGAACCGGCCTGCTCCAGGACAGTCCATGCGTACGCCTGGCCAAACGCAAGCAAGGCGGCAAGGCCTCGAGTCCAACGCCTCAAACGCAAACGCCCCTGCGGACTTCTCGCGACAGTCCGCACCGTCTTTGAGACAGCTGCGACGAGGGTGATGACGAGCAGCGCATTGACGTAAGGCTGGAGCCCCAACGCGACGAGGCTGAATGACGTGACTGGGATGCCGCTCCCGATTTCTCGAATCAGGGACGACGTGTCCACACTTTGAAGGCGGAGGGCGATCTGGCCAGGGTTCACCCCCGGCAGCGCAACCTGTTCGAGGGCGCGCCAGGCGAGCAGGCAAAGCCCGGTGACCAACAGCCGGTTCCAACTCTCCGATGCCCAGACGCGCATGAACGTCGGGGCGCAGTCTAGATCAGGAAAAGAGAATGCCCCGGGGAAGTCCCGGGGCATTCCTCATGGAGAGTGATCTTTCTAGACGTCGCTGTAGAGCATGAACTCCCAGGGGTGCGGCCGGAGCGCCACGGCGTCGACCTCTTTCTTGCGCTTGTATTCGATCCAGGTGTCGATGACGTCCTTCGTGAAGACTCCGCCTTCGAGCAGGAACGCGTGGTCCTCCTCCAGGGCGTTGAGTGACTCGGCGAGTGAGCCCGGCACCGACTTGATCTTGGCCTTCTCCTCACCCTCGAGCTCGTAGATGTCCTTGTCGACCGGCTCTGGAGGCAGGATCTTGTGCTTGATGCCGTCGAGCCCGGCCATGAGGCAGGCGGAGAACGCAAGGTAGGGGTTCGCCGCCGGATCCGGTGAGCGGAACTCGACCCGCTTCGACTTGGGGTCCGTCGAATACATCGGTATGCGCACGCACGCCGAACGGTTCCGCTTGGAGTACACGAGGTTGATCGGGGCCTCGTAACCAGGAACTAGGCGCCTGTAAGAGTTGGTGGTGGGAGCGCAGATCGCCAGCAAGGCCGGCGCGTGCTTCAGCAGCCCGCCGATGTAGTGCACGGCCATCTCGCTCAGTCCCGCGTAACCCTTCGCGTCGGCGAACAGGTTCGCGCCGTCCTTCCAGAGGCTCTGGTGCACATGCATGCCCGACCCGTTGTCCAGGAAGAGTGGCTTCGGCATGAACGTCGCGACGTAGCCGTGTTGCGCGGCGACGTTCTTGATCACGTACTTGAAGACCATCATCTTGTCGCCCATCTTGGTGAGCGAGTCGAACCGCATGTCGATCTCGGCCTGGCCGGCGGTGCCGACTTCGTGGTGCTGGACCTCGACCCGCACGCCGGCCTCGATCAGCTTGAGCATGATCTCCGAGCGCAGGTCCTGGAACTTGTCTGTCGGCGGCACGGGGAAGTAGCCCTCTTTGTGCCGCGGGCGGAACGCCAGGTTCGGCTCGGAGTTCTTGCCGGAGTTCCAGATGCCTTCTTCGGAGTCGATGTAGTAGTAGCCGCTGTGCGCATTCTGGTCGAAGCGCAACGAGTTGAAGAGGTAGAACTCCGCCTCCGGTCCCCAGTAACTGATGTCGGCGATGCCTGACTTCTTCAGGTGCTCTTCGGCTTTCTTCGCGATGAAGCGCGCGTCGCGCGAGTACGGCCGCCGGCTGATCGGGTCCACGACATCGCAGATGAGGAAAAGCGTCTTGTGCGTGAGGCACGGGTCGATGGTCGCCGAATCCGGATCGGGCATGAGGAGCATGTCGCTCTCATCGATCGCCTGGAAGCCACGGATGCTCGATCCGTCGAATCCAAGGCCGTCCGTGAAGCTGTCGACGTCCAGCTCACCCACCGGCAGGCTGAAGTGCTGCCACGTCCCGGGCAGATCGATGAAGCGGACGTCGACGACCTCGACGCCCTCGGCTTTCGCTCGCTCGATCACCTCGCGCGGACTGGTCTTATTACCGGACTTCGTCTGTATCGCCATGAACACCCTCCATGAACCCCGTGACCTGCTTGATTTGACGGGCTCCGATTGATCGTAGGTGCCCAACCGACCCCGGATCACGGTGCGGCCCGGACGAATTGGATGGCGCTCGTTACGTGTGGGTCACACGACGGAAGAGGTCCACAGCCCCGATCATTCGTGCGATGGACACTATGGAGGGTCTGCGTTGGTGCGCCTGGACCCTCAAACGCAAGCCGCCGTACGCCCAGCCGCTTCCGGCTTGCGAGGAAACGCTTACTTGGAGGCTGGTTTCGCGACCGTGCCAACCGGGGACGCCACGCCGGCGTTCTTCTCGATCCAGGCCCTGATCGGGGCCGCCCCGCCGGGATAACCGACCAGGCGGTCGACCAGCTTTCCGCCACGGAAAAGACCGAGGGTCGGTATGCCCATCACGCCGTAGCGCATCTGGATGTCCGGGTTGGCGTCCACGTCCAGCTTGCCGATCGTCACCTTGCCGGCGTACTCGCCTGCCAGCTGCTCCACCACCGGCGTCATCATCCGGCACGGGGGACACCAGTCGGCGTAGAAGTCGACGACGACGGGTTCGCTTGCATCGAGCACATCGGCCTCGAAAGTCGGGCCGTCGAAGTGCTTCATGTTTTCCATGTTCAGTAGAAGGCTGGCGCTCCAACCGGTATTCCGTACCGGGTGGGCCGCCATAATCGGCCTATGGCGTCAGTCGTGGCGGAGCACCCGGATTCGGCGTTCCAGCACGCCCTCCGGCGGTTCGGCGCCCGCCTTTTCGAGGCTTCGCCGGGCCTTGTAACCTGGATCATGCTGCTGGCGCCGGCCTGGATACCGATCCTCTTCCATACGCCCGGGGCGCTGCTGGTCGCATCCGCGGTCCTGGTGTTCGACGTGTACTGGCTCATCCGCGCGGTCACGGTGGTGACCGGTGTCTACAGCACGGTCTGGCGGATGCGGCGCGACATGGCCAAGGACTGGCTGGCGGCGTGTCGGGTGGACCAGCAGCAGGGCGCCCGCGACCCGCTGCAGTACTACCACCTCTGCATCATCCCTACCTACACGGAGCCGTACCACGTTCTGGAGCGCACCGTGCAGGCGATCGTCGATTCGAACTACCCGCCGGAGCTGACCATGGTGGGCATCATCACGCGCGAGACGGACGCGCCGGGTTGGGAGAACGTGGCCCGGCTCAAGGAAAAGTTCGGCAGCCGGTTGAAGGGCTTTTACCACATCAAGGATCCGCTGGAGCCGGGGATCGTGATCGGCAAGTCGGCGGCCATGAACTGGGGCGGGCGCTGGATGGTCCGCGTGCTGACCGAGGAGGGTTACGACCTCGACAGGATCCTCATCACGGACCTGGACTCCGACTATCGGGTTCACCCGCAATACTTCGCCTGGATCAGCTGGCACCACGCGCGCGCGGCGCTGCGCGACTACGTGATCTGGCAGCCGGTTCCGCTCTTCCACAACAACTACTGGCAGGTGCCGATGGCGGTGCGAATCATGTCCGCCAGCACCTCACAGTGGCAGATGTTCCTTCACTCGCGGCCGCACCGCCTGGTGGCGTTCAGCAGCTACACCTGCAGCCTCGACTTCGTGCGAAAGGTTGGCTACTGGGACAAGGATGTGATTCCCGAAGACTCGCGTTTTTACTGGAAGGCGTTCTTCACATTTGGCGAGCGATTCTCGGTCAAGTCGGTTTACCTGCCGCTCTACGGGGACTCTCCGAACTCTCGCGACTACGCGTCCACGCACATGAGCCAGTACAACCAGATCAAGCGGTGGGCCTGGGGCATCACCGACGTTCCGTACGTGCTAGCAAGGCTGTTCAAGCATCCCGAAATCCCTCTGTGGCTGCGCATTCGCCGGTTCATGAACCTGTTCCTCAATCACCTCAACTGGATCTTCCTGCCAGTCCTCTTGATGTTTGGAGCCTCGATCCCGCTCTGGGTGAGCCCCGACTTCTCGCTGACAGATCTCGGCCAGACCTTGTGGTCGTACTCGGGAATCCTGCTGTCGACCACGCTGTCGACGGTGGTGTTCTTCCTGTACTTCGAGACCCTGCTGCTGCCGCCCAAGCCTGCGGATTGGCCCATGTGGAAGAAGGTAGGGGTCCACCTCCAGTACTTCATGTATCCAATCGTCGGGTTGGTGCTGAGCGTGCTTCCCGCGCTGGAGGCTCATACGCGTTTGCTGCTGGGCCGCTACCTCGAATACCGGGTTACGGAGAAGGTATAGATGGACGAAGCCGGCGCCAGGACCATCGCGGCCACCCTCGGCGCGCTGTATCACGACATCCACGACAAGCTGCGCGAGCAGGTGCGCGGCATGGACGCCGGGACGCTCAACTGGAAACCACTTCCGCTGGCCAACTCGGTCGCCGTGCTGATCGTGCATACACTCGGCTCCGAGCGGGAGATGATCCGGGCGGTGCGATCGCTGGCGACGGAGCGCGACCGCGAGTCGGAGTTCAGGACGGAGGCGGAGGCAGCGGATCTGGTGGCGCTCCTCGACCAGGTGGACCAGGAGCTTCAGGAGCACCTCGGCGCGGTGACGGCGGCAGACCTGACCGAGCTGCGAACCCGGGGAGACCGCCCGCCGCGACCTGGCCTGGATTGGCTGCTCTCGAACTACGGCCACTCACGCGAGCACCTCGCGCAGGTGGAGCTGACGAAGCAGCTCTACGACAGCCGAACTTAAGGCCTTTGCCGGCGCCAGCCGAACCGGGCGACGAGCAGGAACCGCCAGGTTCCTTCTCATGTGTTCAGGATCCGCAGACAGATCCGGTGAACCACGGTAAGCAGAAGGTCGGGCCGCCCAGCGCCCACACCTCGAGCAGGGCGATGATCGCGAGGAAGATCACGAAGCCGGTGCCCGTGTAGATGTTTCGGCCTGGCACCGGCCACCGCTTCCACCCGAGCCTCTTGGCCACCCGCGGGCCGAAGCCCGCGTCGAGGAACGGCCACACGAGCAGGGCGAGGAACGCGATCGTGGGAATGACCACCGACATCAGCAGCTCCGGCCCCAACTTGATGAACTGGAAGAGGAAGAGGAAGTACCAGTCCGGGCGAGGGATGGTCACCGCGCGAGGGTCGGCGGACTGCTCGAGCTGGAGGTTCTTCTGCACGAATGCGGCCAGCAGTCCGAAGATGATCATCATGATGATGATGATCACGGGGTAGGGCCAGAAGTGATCCGGGAAGAACGGGTGCGTCTCGTCGTCTGGCATGTCGTCGGCGAGGTGGTGGCCCGCGTTGCCCATCAGGATGGGGAAGAGGGCGAGCCCGACCAGCAGCGGATACAGGATGTGATCCGGGCCTATCGGGAGGCGCTTCCACTCAGGCTCGAGCGTGTGGCCGGCGTGCTCCACTTCGATGAGGGGAATCTCGTTGGGGGCCGGCGCCGCGCCTGGTCCCTCTTTCGAAATGTCGTTCTCTTTCATCTCACATCGGCTCCGCAATCCCGTGCGCCCGGATGAAGCGGAAATGGACATACATCAACAGCACGATCAGAG
>JBOHUQ010000063.1:0-11418 GCA_050734495.1 Candidatus Dormibacteraceae bacterium | reverse complement strand
ATATTGACATGTACAGGCGCCTGGCCGGCAGCGGTTGCAGCGGGGGCGCTCCCACACGCGGCCAGCGCAATTCCCGCGAGCGACGTAAACAAAATTTGAATCGAATGGATGCGCATCGCTCTCATTTCCTCCTGCCGTTGATCCGGCCTCTAGCTACTTGGTTGCGTTCCGGTATAGATGGCTTCAAGCCCCTGGATATCGTTCGACTGAAGGGAATAGAAATTCTCAGGCCCTTGATGCATTACTGCCGTGTAGCTCGTGTGACCAAGCGACATCAAATGGCCAGTCTCATGCGTCGAGACCTTGCGTCCATCCGCCTGCACAGCACAGGTTTGTGCGTTGAAGGACCATGTCAACGAATTGTTCCAAGAGACGAGGCTGTTGGTGTTGAAATAGACGACAACCTCTCGGGCAAACTGGTAATAGCCAACACTGCTGCTGTACTCGATCGAGCTCAAGACAGGCCAGGTTGTAGATCCATACACGCCGCAACCCAGACCAGTTGATCCGTAGTAGACATTGGTCCCGCAACCGGGCCGATTGGTGCACTGGTACGTATACGGGTTGTAGGCAGGAACCGCGTTGAAATCCGAGAATGCGCGGTTGATCGCCGTAGTGAAGCTGTAGTTGTCGTTGTCGACCGACGGGTCGAAGTAGGAGTACAGCGTAATAGAGGTGTAGTGAGCCTCCTGCCAAAAGACGCACGGATAAGTGGTGCTTCCTCCGCAGTAGCCGCTTCCACCCGAGTCAAAATCGTTGAAGACTTGGGTCCACGCCAGACTCGGAATGGCGCCCATAATCAGCAATCCGATCGATAAGGTCGAGACGAGAGCCAGCCGTCGAACCAGATGCACGACCAATGTTCGTTCCTCCTCTCTTGCAGGTTGACCGAAATCAATCCCGACGGACAACTTTCGGCAATCGCTTATGCAACGCACGATGAACTTTCAGGAGTTGACAGCTTCAGCAAGCTGCGACGCCCCGGACGAATCGATTCGGCTGCTTTGACGCGCCGCATCGAGAGCGGCCGCGATCGCGTCAACATTGGATCCAACAATCTGCTTCTGAACAGTGCCGTGAAATATCACGTAGGTGGTAGGCGTGCTGTTTGTCTTAAAGGCCTCGCGCAAGCCCCTGTCTCGGTCGGTAATCCACGTGCTGGGAAAGCGTCCGAGCGGGCGCAGCTCGCTTGGTCCGTTGGCACCGGTGTCGATCATCAAAAGGGTCTGGTCGGAGAGCCCAAAATCGTGTTTGTTCATAGAGTCCACCAATTCCGTGCACGGCTTGCACTTGGCGCTGGCGAAGACAATCAAGCTCGGACCGGTGAGAAGAGGTTCCAGTACCTGACTTGGAATCAAGTTTGCTATTGTGCCGTGCGAGATCCGAGCGCCCTCCTGCAAACCTTCTGGGACCAAGCTCTGTTTTGCCACCAGGTGTAATCGCCCAGCCGTGCCAACTGAAACAAGCAACGCTGCGATCGACATCAGCATCGCTGCTAGCGCCGCGACCAGACTAAGCTGCTCCATTAGGGACGCCTCTCTTGCGCCACTAAAAGGTCTCCTTGTCGGGAGTCCCACCACCAATCGAATGCCCATGGCATCGCAATGATGGCGAACGCGATGAGCGTCCCCAGCCCCACGTCTGCGACAGGCCAACTCGAGCCAGCCCGACCGCTGCTCGCGATGAAGTCGAAATTAAGCACGGCGAGGCACAGGACAAAGATGTTTCGCATTCTCTGCATCGATCGTCCACTCGCCGGGAAAAAGGCACCAAAGCACTGACAGCGATCCGCGGGTCCGGTGTGAATCGAATGAATGGCGTAGGCCACAAACCTCACCACGATGAGGCTCGCTGGCACGATCGTTGCCAGCTGGCTGGCGAGCCAGACGCCCATTATCAACTCGCTGAGCCCAAGGCCCCTGTCGAAAGAACGACTCGACCGCCAGGCACCGAGCTTGCCTATGCCCGCCACGACGAGGATGACCGACACCGAACTGCGAAGGAGCAGCGCGACGTCCGCCATCGGAACCACGATTGGATCTAGCGGACCTCTAGCCGCAGTAGGAGTAGCCGCTGCACCCGCATTGGCCGTAAGGGCACCCGCAATCGCACTCGTAGTGCACGTCGCCGGTGCACACGTCTGTGCACTTGTACAGACCGCATCCGCCACAGACGCCTGATGGGCATTCGACGAGCGAGCAGTCGTAGAGCGGGCAGCAGTGATCAGGCTTGACTCCCGCCCCACCTTTGCCTCGGTAACTGCGGGCTCCACCCTGCTGCGCCTTGACGTACGCGCGCGACGCCGCCAATGCCGGATGAGGCAACATCGCCACAGTCATCGCCCCGATGCCCGAACCCGCCAGGAACTTCAGGAGCTGGCGGCGGTTAACTTCGGCCCCCACGCGTTCTGACAGACGACTCAAGACGTCCATGATTCACGCCCTCCGCTATTAACGCCCCGCTTCCCGAAGGGCCCCCATTGTGCCTAGTCAACTATAGAGTACTCCGTGACAGAGGTCAATTCACCGTGGAAGCATCGAAGTCTGGCCAAGACGTCCCCGTTGACGCTCCGATGCGGGGTGCGGTACTCTATCGTAGAGTATGGCGCTTCAAGAGGCGTTGGCCGGTCTTCTCTCAGCCGGGCCTACGCACGGATATCAGCTCTTCTCGATTCTGGAGAGCGAGCTAGGGCCGGCGTGGGAGACGAGACAGAGTCAGCTCTATCTGACTTTGGCACGGATGGAGCGCGATAGACTGGTTTCAGGTCGGCGCCTTCGACAACAGACACTCCCCGATCGACAGGTGCTTGAGCTGACCCCTGCCGGCCGCGCAGCGGCCGAGAGATGGCTTAGGAGTGCCGAACCACTGTCGGAAATGGTCGTCAAACTCGCCGTCGCGCGAATAGCGCGCCCGGAACTCTTCGAGGATCTTGCGGCCCTTCTTTCTGACGAGGTTGCTGGCCGCCTCAAGACCCTCCGCCAGCTCACCGGCACGGTCCAATCAGGTTTTCAGAAGCAGGCACTTGCCCTGGACATTGCTCGTCGGCAAGCTGACCTTAGATGGCTGACGTCCATTCGCGACAACGCGGCGTCCATCCTTGCACAGCCCCGCTCGTTTAGACGTGGTCGGCGAGAGGAGGTGGGAACTGAGCATCTTGCTTGAACCGGCGATCGAACTCCGGAACGTGAGCCGCGAATACCCGAGCGGTGCGGAGCGAGTGAGCGCACTTCGCGATATGGATCTGACCATCTATCCGGGCGAAGCCGTAGCTATTACCGGCCCATCTGGCTCAGGCAAGACCACCCTCTTGAATCTCATCGCCGGGCTCGACCATCCAACCGCCGGATCGATCCGTGTCTTGGGCCAAAGTCTTAGCAACATGACCGAAAGCCAGATCACCGCATTCCGCGCCCGGTCCATCGGGCTCGTCTTTCAGGACCCCCATCTTCTGCCCGGTCTCACGGCAGTCGAAAACGTAGCCGTGGCTCGATTGCCCTGGGGCAGACGAGGCCAGCTCATGAAGGAAGCCGCGAAACTCCTGGGTATCCTTGGCCTCAGCGATCGTCTGAACCATCCCCCGTCACGGCTGTCGTCCGGCGAGCGTCAGCGGGTGGGTTTGGCTCGGGCGCTGTTGGGGCAACCCACAATCCTCCTGGCCGACGAGCCGACTGGCAATCTTGACTCCAACACCACCGAGGGGCTAATCGCTCTGTTGACCGAACTGCGCGAAGAAATGGGCATCACCTTCGTGATTGCAACTCACGATCCGACCGTCGCGGCGATGGCCCAGAGGGTCGTTCGTCTCGCCGGCGGCGAAATCGAGTCCGATCGCAGCGTTCCCGTGCTCAGACCGGTCGACGTTCACACCCTTCAGTAGCCGTGTTCTTGACAGCCGTTCGTGAACTGGTGTCACGTCGAGCAGCCACCGCACTTGCAGCTCTGGGCCTGCTCACGGCCAGCCTCGGGTTCATGCTCTTGGCTAGCACGTCTAGTACAACCCAGGCCGTACTGACCGGTGACATTGGTGCTGCGTGGGCATCACCTTATGACATTCTGGTGCGGCCAACCGCCGCCGCGGTGCCGCTCGAGACCAGCTCCTCGCTGGTCCGACCCAATTTCCTTAGCGCAGCGCCATCAGGCATCACCCTCCAAGAACTCGCCGCCGTCCAGCGCACACCAGGGGTCGAGGTCGCAGCGCCGATTGCAATCATAGGAGTCACCCAGTTAGGGTCCTCTGTCCCGATGGATCTGTCCAAGTTGATGGACGGCGACGCCGTAGCTGCTTTTCGTCTTTCGCCGACGATCGTTACCGACGGTGGCTTTTCACACTTCCCAATGCAGCCTATAGCAATCGTGGTTGCCCCTGGTGGGACCTATAACGTAGGTCGTCAAACCCTAACCGTGGGTTCCGAAGTCATCCCATGTACCAAAGCTCTTTGCTTCGGTGGCAAGGCGATCTGCCCGCAGGCTGGTTTGTGCTCCAACGTTGTGGGGGACCTGCAACATGTCGCGGGTCTTAACCCAGGGCAGCCGGGAGCGGATATCTACTTTCCAATCCCCGTGACCCTCGCTGGAATTGACCCGGATGCCGAAAACAAACTTAGCGGTATCGCTGGATGCGTGACCTCTGGCCACTACCTGCAGCAGTCATCTAGCAGCTTTCCAAATGGTGGCGCGATTCCGGTTCTCATGTCTGATCGCACCCTACTGAACGAAAGCGTTGACGTCACGATTTCACGCACTGCATCGATTGCGCAATTGATTGCCGGTCAAGACGCTGAGGCGCTGTCAGGTTGGCAATCACTTGGGGTTCAAACCTTGGATCCGAACATCGCGCTTAGGGACTTTGAGGAAGGTATTACCACCCAGAATTTCCCGAACCTTTCACCGGTCTGGGTGCCTGGCCCACTGGTCTACAGCCAAGGCTCTGATGGGGTGCTAGTTCCCTCGACGCAGTCGCCGAACCTAAACGCCTACCAGAATCCATACGTTCTGGGCCAGCCAGCCGATTTCAACGCGCCCCCTGAGGCGCATGACGTTTGGTTCAGGGGACTGCAAGATCGCTACCAGACCGGCTCTAGCGGCAGTGCTCCCAATCAGTGGAATATTGTCGGCGACTTCAACCCGAACTGCTTACCGAGCTTCAGTAACCGCGGCGCCGGAGAGCTGGCTCCCTTTGTGCCACCGATCGTTACGACGACCGACGGGAAGGCGATTGGACCCAACCGGTCGATCGCGGGCTTTCTCGACAGCCCGCCGTTGATGCTGACGAGTCTGGCTGGTGCTCAGTACTTCTCCGACCCAACTCGATTTGCTGGTGCACCCGGCTCCAAGTTCATTAGCGCCATCCGAGTAAAAGTGTCTGGAACGGATCAGCTCGGGAAGCCTGCGGAGGAACGTCTTTCCCGGGTCGCGGCGGCAATCCGCGATGCGACCGGGCTACAAGTGGACATTGTGAAGGGATCCTCTCCGCTTGCAGTTCAGATTGCGCTACCAGCTGGCAATTTCGGCCGACCTGCCCTTACCGTCACCCAAGGCTGGGCTTCAAAAGGCATTGCGTTCACATTTTTGCAAGCAGTCAGTACCCAGAATCTCGCCATCTTTGCGTTGGTCCTGGTGGGAGCACTGATTCTGGTGGCGCAGACCGCCTACGTCTCAGTGCGGAGGCGCCGGCGTGAATTAGCGGTGCTGCGTGCCATGGGCTGGCCGCCGTGGCGGATCGCGCAGCTGATCGAACTCGAGATGCTCGTCCTTGGGTTAGCCGTAGGAACTACTGGCCTGGTGATCGGGGTACCGCTCACGATGCTCGCCCGCCTCAACGCCACGTGGTGGACTACCGCTGGCGTCGTTCCCCTGTCAATCGTAATTGCTCTAATTGCTGGAGCCGTACCGGCCATTAGTTCTTCTCGAGGAAGCACCTTAGGTGTGATCGTCGAACAGGAGCCCGTCAGGCAGCGTCAGTTGCCTTCGTCCGCTGTTGCGTTGGGCGTTCGCCAAGTGACCGCGTGGCGGTGGGATGTAGCAATGGGCATCGCTGCCCTGGCCCTGGGTGCCGCCTTGCTCGCCGGGGTCGAATTGATTGCTGCCGGCTTCAGCGGTCAGCTGGATGCCACCATCCTGGGAACCTACCTTTCTGGCCAGGTCAAGCCATTCCACTTTGTTGTTGCAGGTCTGACGTTGGCAATTGGGGCACTTGCCGCGGCCGAGGTTATCACCCTGGCTTATCTCGAACGGCGGGTAGAATTGGCCACCCTCAGGGCGTTGGGTTGGCCGCGCTTAGAAGTGGTGAAAGTCCTGCTCGGCCAAGCAATTGGCCTTGGTGTCATCGCTGCCGCGGTGGCGGTAACAGTCTCGATAGTCGCTGGCGTGGCTTTGTCCGCGTCGCCACTGGCCATTCTCGGCTCAGCAGCAACTGCGCTTGCCATGACAGTGGTCGCGACTTGCATTGCGGTCGTAGCGCCACTAGGCCATGCGTACGCTGCCGACACCGCCAGCAGCCTGCGTGGCGAATAAGCACGTCTCTCGGGAGGCCGAGCCCATGGGCAGAGGTCTGTCTGGCAAGCGATCACGCGACTTGTTGACCAAGTCGCCAACAACTTGTCACTCCATCCTCATCGGATTCCCGCGCAGTAGCAACTCATTAAGTTCGTCCGCGCCGATGCCGACAGTGCCGATCGCCCAAATCTGAGCGTCGGACATACCTCCCTTTCGCAGCGAAATCTTCTCGTCGCGGGAGAGCATCTTGACCTTGAAGGCGGGCCTGGGACGGTCTGGATGTGTCGGCGGCCCCATGACGCGATCACCACGCATCACCCACTGGTGGAATCGAAAGCCCTCAGCCTTGAGCCCTCCGCGCAGCTCGCGGACCAACCGCCGTGCCTCCATCTGCGCCCAACGATGGGCGGCCCCGGCAACCGATTCGGCCAGGTCTTTCCGAGTCAAGCGGCGGGCGTGACGTACGGATACGCCCAGCTCCTCGGCGATGAACGCAGCGTCGAAGTCAAGTTCTTGGAGGCCGTGGGCGCAGAGAAGCCGATGGGCACGCGTGTTCAGCGAGGGTCGCGCCTTGAGCGCCTGGAGGAAGGGTAAGAGCTCATCGAATGCGCGCGGCTGCCGCCGCAGGCGCCTCGCCACCGCCTCCCAGGCTGACTCTCGCTCCTGAGCTGTTGGGCGGCGCCGCTTCCGCGTCGGAAGCTTGTGTATGCGCAGGCCGACCAATGAGCGCCCGGAAATGAAGTAGGCACCGTGAGGGCCGCGGACCGCTTTCAGCCGCCCGGCCCGAATCCGCAGACGCAGCGTTTCAATGTGGCAGCCGAGACGCTTGGCCGCATCGCCTAGCTTGACAAGACTGGATTTCACCTGTCGCGATCGGGATCTGCTCTGGCAGTTTCAAGGTCAGGGACAGGAATCGTGCACATTGTAGTTATGTAGAAGAATTTTGTCGGGACGCCCTAGGCATTTGATCCTGGGCCCTCGGCGCAGAGCTGAGCGGCCAGACCGGGGTCGGCCGAAGGCGATTTCGATCTCAAGCTCAACCCTCGACCGCGGTTCCGTCGGGCGCCGCGCCAGGCGATTGCGAATCGCGACGCGTCTCGAGAGGGGTCAAACGCTGGCCCCCTGGATTTTCGAAGCTCCAGACGAGCGGGCACTGAGCGAGCGCTCGCCACACCGCTGCCGTCCGGAAAAATCGCATGTCGGTTGGCAATGAAGCCATCTGAGTCCGAGTGGTTGGACGGCGGCGACGAGGATGAGTTCAACGACGGGCTAGGCGAGGGCGCCGGCAAGGAAGACGAGCCCGAGGACGCTTCCGAGGACGATGCTGAAGACGACCTTGATTTCGCTCCGGCCTTCGCTCCTGGGGATTCGCTGCGGCCTGCGTTTCAGGAAGCGAAAGACGAGGACCCCACCTTCCAAGATCAAACTGAGCCTCCCGGCGAACCAGGACGGTCTCTCCTCTCAACTCATCCAATCATCCTCCGAGACCTTCCTCCTCAAGCCGACGCTCGTCCAACCCAGGCTCAACTCAGTCGACTCCACCGATCACTCACCCAACGCGACCTGGTCATCCTGCAATTTCTCCACGACTACCGCTACCTGAATACCCTCCAGGTCAAGGAACTCTTCTTCCCCAGCCTCCGCTCCTGCCAGATCCGGCTCCAACACCTCAAGAATCTCGGCCTCATTTACGTCTGGAAAGTCATCGAGACCCCCGGCGTCAGACGTCGTCATTCCATGCTCCTGCTCTCGGCGCGGGGGGCCAGGGTGCTCGCCGACTGGCACGGTGAGGATGATCCGCGCGCCTACGTCGAGCGAAGCCACGACGCCCGCGATCACTGCTGGCACGCCCTCCACGACCTGGAGGCCAACCAGTTCTTCGTCTCGATAGTCAGCCGCAGCCGGCAGCTGGCCGGCGAGGGACTGTTGCTCTGGCATGGTGAGGAGCAGGTGCGGGCCGAGCGCCGCGCGAGGGCGCGCGAGTACAAATGGCCCACGCCGACGCCGGACGGCTGCGGGGTCTATCTCGCCAATGACGGACGCATCCTCTTCGACCTTGAGTGGGATCGGGCGACAGAGTCGATGGACCGGATACGCCAGAAGATCGTCTCCTACGTCGGCTACTTCGAGCACTTCCGCAATGCCGAGCAACACCACGTGCTTTTCGTGGTGCCGACCGACGATCGCGAAGACAAGCTGCAGTACACGATCTGGCAAGGACGCCCCCACGTCGGGAGCGATAGCTGCTGCAGTTTCTGGACCACCACCTCAGATCGCCTGCGCTGGTGGGGTCCGCTCGGCACCATCTGGCTGAAGGTGGAGAATCGTGCGCCCGAACCGCCGCCCCTGAGCGTGACCAAGCTCGGTACGCGAATCCCCTTCAAGCGATTGCCGCCCATGCAGCCCAACGAGCGAACAATCGCGGATTGCATCGGCAAGCCGTCGTGGTGGCAACGTCGGCCAGGGGGCGGGCAGGTAGCATGAGGCAGGGCTCGCCGACGAAGCGCCGAGGGACGCGAACCCGACCCGTGCAGGGCACCTTGTTCCGCGGCAGTCCACAGGGGTCCGACGTTGGACCCCCACCGTCCGATGAAGCCATCGAATCGTTGGGCCGCCTGGCACGAGCCTTGATCGTTTCTGCAATGGAGGCATACGCGCTGCAGCGGACGGCAGAGCCGAGCATCACTCCCTCTAACGCAGTGGTATTCAAGCCGGCAGACCGCCCAGTAGGGATCTACAATCGGCGGCGAAAGAGGTGGGGTCGCGCCGCGTGAACGGCCGACCCCGTGGCCTCAACCCTGAAATGGAGGGTCAAGACATGAGCGAGTCTATGGCATCGCCTTCACCGCGTTGCGCGATCTATCTCCGCGTCTCCACGGAGGAGCAGGCCCAGCGCGACTTCACGGAGGAAGGTTTCTCTCTGCCGGCGCAGCGCGAGGCATGCGTGCAGCACATCCGCGAAAAAGGCTGGACGCTTGTCGATGAGTACGTCGATCGCGACTCCGCATCCAAGCGCTCCAGCGTCCGGCCGCAGTTCAAGGCCATGCTGGCGCGGATCTTCGAGCAGGGCGACGTCGACGCAGTCGTGGTCCACAAGCTGGATCGTTTTGCCCGCGATGCCGCGCATCACCTGGCGGTGCGGGCTGCCTTGCGTCAGCGCGGCGTGCGTCTGGTCTCGGTCCAGGAGCAACTGGAAGAAACCGCCTCCGGACGACTGGTTGAAGGCATCCACGCCTTAATGGCGGAGTTCTACTCCGCCAATCTCTCTACCGAAGTCAAGAAAGGCATGAAGCAGAAAGTCGAGATGGGCGGCTGGACTCACCGCGCGCCGCTCGGCTACATCAACGTCCGGGAATGGGCGGGCGGCCGGCGCGTCTCCTACGTGGCACCCGACCCTGAGCGGGCAGATATGATCCGGCTCGCCTTCAATCTCTACGCCGCGGGGGATCACACGCTGGAGGCGCTGCTGGAAGAGCTGAGGTCGCGTGGTCTGACCAACCGGGGGCGCAAGGACTACCCGACCATGCCGATCACCATGCACGGCCTCACATGGATGCTCACCAACAAGTTCTATGCCGGGCTGGTGGAGTGGCAGGGAGTCGAGTACAAGGGCCTCCACGAGCCCTTGGTGGACTCCAGGACCTTCTTGAAAGTCCAGGATCTCTTCGCCAGCCGTTCCGGGCGCTGGACCCGCGAGGTCCGCCACCTTCACTACCTCAAAGGCTTTCTCTACTGCGCGATCTGCGGCCGCGGCCTCTCTCTTCAGCGCTCCAAAGGTCGCTACCTCTACTTCTTCTGCCTCGGCCAGAAGGACCGCCGCCGCCCCACGGGCTGCAGGGAGGCCTACGTCGCGTCAGAGAAGCTGGAGCGGCAGGTCGAGCAACTCTACGACCGCGTGCAGTTGCCGCCGGAGTGGGCCAAGCGTCTCCGCTCATCGATGGAGACGGAGATCATCGCCCGCCAGGACCGCAACGCCGCTGAGCGCGAGTTCCTCGCCCGCAAGCTGGCCAAGGTGGAAACGGAGCGGCGGAAGCTGCTCGGGGCCTTCTACGCGGGAGCGATCGACGTCGCTTTGCTGCGCAGCGAGCAGCAGCGGATTGCCAGCGAGGGTCGTGAAGTCGAAGATCGACTGAAGGGCGTGGACGCGACACTCGCCGAATGGCAGGAGGTGCTCGAGATCGCCTTCAAGTTCGCCACCAAGTGTGGGCAGGCGTACCGATCCGCCAACGGCCGCACGCGCAAGCTCTACAACTCAGCCGTGTTTGAGCGACTCGCGGTGCGAAACGGCGAGGTTACAGAGGTGACGTACCGTGAACCCTTCGGTTCGCTTTTTGTTTTGCCAGAGTTCGAACAAGGACGTGTGGAGCGGGAGACGGGCTTCGAACCCGCTACCTCGACCTTGGCAAGGTCGCGCTCTACCAAGTGAGCTACTCCCGCTCGGCCAGAGGAAAGATCATACCCTGGGCCGTCTGACCCTCACCTCAGGTCAGACCGGTATCCCCTCCGCTTCGAAGATCTCTTCGATTCGCCGCTGGAACGTGCGCGCCATCGAGAACGCGAGCGGCAGGCTTGGATCGTACTTGCCAGTCTCGATCGCGTTCACCGTTTGCCGCGACACTCCGAGCTTGGCGGCCAGCTCCGCCTGGGACCACGACAGCTCGGCCCGCAGCACTCTCAGCCGATTCTTCACCGATACCGCCACGTGAAGATCCCGGCCCCGACCGCCCAGAGCACCGCCATCAGCGGCAGCACGTACGTCCAGCTCAGGTGCGGCACGCCCGCGCCCTCGAGAAATCCATAACCAAACGTGATCAGCGCCGTCGACCCCAAGGAGAACCCGAACGCCTGCATCTGGATCCTCTTCTGCATCTCGTCCAGCCGCGCCAGCGCACGCAGGAAAAGCCAGACCACGAAGGCCGCCGG